>JACRAM010000078.1 GCA_016213405.1 Bacteroidota bacterium | reverse complement strand
TCCGATAGTTTTTATTTTTTCTATGTTGTATTTAGAAATAATCTCATCAAACTTTTTGAAAAGAAAATCCAGTTCGCTTACTAATTCTTCAGCCGATAATTTCTCCGCAATTGTTGTGAATCCTTTAAAGTCGGTGAACATGACGGTTACGCTTTCATAATGTCTTGCTGTTGCTTTACCATTCACTTTAAGTTCTCTTGCAGTTTCCACCGGTAGAATATTCAACAAAAGCTTTTCTGATTTTCTTCTTTCACGAAAAATAAAAACTGAAAGTATCAGCACAACCAACAATCCTCCAGCAACTGACCAGATTATTATTTTCTGTCTGTTTAACTGAGCATCCTGTAATTCTTTGTCTTTGTTCAGAAGTGTAATCTGCTGTTCTTTCTTTTCGGTTTCGTATTTGGTTTGCATTTCGGCTATCTGTTTGGAGGACTCCTCGTTCAGGATGGTGTCTTTTATATCAGAATATTTTTTATGAAACTCATAGGCGTTTTTATAATCTTCTTTCTGCGAATACATGGAAGCAAGGCGCGCATAACATTCTTTCATAAGTTCTTTTGCATTTATTTCCTGAGATAATGCTAGAGCCGTATCAAGGAGCCTGAATCCTTCCGAAAAATTTCCTATAGAATCATACAACTCGCTGAGATTGAGATTCAGGAAGGCAATATTTCTTTTATTACCAAGTTTTTCCACCATGTTTAATGATTCGGAATAATACTGAATGGCTTTCCTATACTCCTTATTCATAAAATAAACATTGCCGATATTGGTGTATGACTCGGCAATTTTTTGCTGATCATTTATTTCTTGCCTGAGCTCCAGCCCCTTTTGCAAACAAACGATAGCTGTATCAAAATGATATTGATAATAATTTATCAAGCCGATATTATTATAGGTGTTGCTCAATCCCCGCAAGCTTTCGTAGTTTTTATTTTCAGATTGTTCGATGATTGATTTTGATTTCTGATAATAATCCAGTGCGTCTTTCAATTTGTTCTGCGCCTGATACACCAATCCGATATTATTCAATACAAATGCAATTCCTGTAGTATCTTTTGTTTCTTCTTTTATTTTGAGCGCATCCAGGTAAACCCGAATTGCTTTTTCATACTCACCGTTTTCATAATGTATAAGCCCGAGATTCTGAAGTCCGATAGATTTATATTTCTTCGAGCTCAATTGTTCAGCGAGAGAAATTATTTTATTCGCATAATTTTTTGCACTGTCGGTTTTGCCGATATTTTTATACGCCCTGCAAAGTTCATTCATGAGAGAAAGGCAATGCGTATCCTGTTTTTCGGAAAGAAGAAGTTTTTCCAAGCTGTCGGTTTTGCTGTTTTGTGAATAGGAAAACTGAACGCAAAGAAAAAGCAGCGGGAATATTGTTTTCAGAAAAAAGCGCATGAGACTGCTAAATTAAAAAAGGATTGTTCTTCTTCTCAAAGCCAATAGTAGTTTCGTTGCCATGCCCTGTGAAAACAGTAAAGTCATCGTCAAGCAAAAAAAGTTTTGTTTTTATATTTGAGATGAGCGCTTCGTGGTCACCGCCCGGCAAATCTGTTCTGCCGATGCTTCCGTAGAAAAGCACATCACCACCGATGATGAATTTATCAGTGTGTGAAACAAAGCAGATACTTCCCGGGGAATGTCCGGGAATAAAAAGAATATCAAGAACTGAATTTCCGAATTTTATTTTGTCTCCTTCGTTCAGAAAAACAGAGGGCTCAACGGATTCATCCGCATTCAATCCGTAGAGATGCGACACCTGCGGAAGAGAATGAAGTATTTCTAAATCTCCTTTATGAATTTCAAGCTGAAGATTATATTTTTTCGCGATGAACGCATTTCCTAACACATGGTCAACATGGCAATGGGTGTTGAGGAGTTTTACGGGTTTCAGATTTTCATCTTTGATAAACTGAGCAATCTCTTGCTGCTCGGATGGATTGCTGCAGCCGGGGTCAATGATGACGCACTCTTTTGTTTCGTCAAACAATATATATGTATTTTCTTCAAAGGGATTAAAGGCGAAACTCTGAATTTTCATACTTCAAAAGTTTTAAGAACTTTTGAAGTATGATGTTTCTTTTGAAGTGTTTTAATAATCTTCATATACCTCTACTAATTTTTTATGACAATAAATAAAATTTTCTTTGTCTTCGAACCAATCTATAACTTCTTTTCGCATGAGTTTTGTAGGAGAGTCGGATAAAAGAGCATGAAAGGAGGAAAATTTCCATTCATGCAGCTGTTCGCAAAAACCAGCCGCTACGGGATTCTGATGAATATATAAAATCAACTTCTTTAAATACATTTCGTCCTTGATTTCTTTTCTCTTGAACTTATACTGAAACAAACTTCCTGTGCGTCCGTATTTTTTATTTATACTCTTAGCATACGAGATGAAGAAATCTTTAAATGCCTTTTCTGCCGGAGTTAGGCGTGATAAAGCTTTTGAGGTTTTGTTTTCGATTTTTTTTATTTGTACCAGCAAATGAAAATGATTGGGCATTAAACAATACGCATACGTATCAACAGTATTTAAAAGATATTTTTCATATTGTTTTAGGAAATAATAATAGTTGTCTTCTTCTTTAAAAATATTTTCTCGATTATTTCCCCTGTTAAAAATATGGTAAAATTTTTCTTCTTCCATTTTTAAAGTATGCTTGCAGGCACAAACTACAAAAGTTTTGAAAACTTTTGTAGTTTGGTGGTTAATCCAGAAAAGCGGTAAGCGGACTGCTTGCCTCTGCAGTTTTTTTTCTGTTTCCCATTTTTGATTCATAAGCCATTCTCCCGGCTTCTACAGCAAGTTTGAAAGCGATTCCCATTTGCACGGGATCGTTTGCAACGGCAATGGCGGTGTTCACCAACACAGCGCTTGCTCCCATTTCCATTGCTTCGGCAGCGTGAGAAGGCGCTCCGATGCCGGCATCTATCACTACAGGAATTTTACTTTGAGCAATAATTATTTCGAGCATTGCTTTTGTCTGCAAGCCGTTGTTGCTTCCGATGGGAGAGCCGAGCGGCATCACGGCAGCGCATCCGGCTTCTTCCAGTCGTTTGCAAAGCACAGCATCTGCATTGCAATAAGGAAGAACAATAAATCCGAGTTTCACTAATTCTTCTGCGGCTTTGAGAGTTTCAATAGGGTCGGGCAATAAATATTTCGGGTCTGGATGGATTTCTAATTTGAGCCAGTTTGTTTCTAATGCTTCGCGAGCCATCTGAGCGGCAAAAATTGCTTCGCGGGCAGTACGCACTCCTGATGTGTTAGGCAGAAGATTGAATTGCGGATGAGAAAGATGTTTCAGAATATCATCCTCGTATACTTCAAAAGTTTTAGAAACTTTTGAAGTATCTATTCGCTTGAGCGCCACCGTAACAAGTTCTGAGCCGGAAGCGAGCAGGGCTTCTTCCATCAATGCGCTTGAACCGAACTTGCCGGTGCCGGTGAACAGGCGGGAAGTAAAAATCTTATCTGCTATTTTTAATTTGCTCATGTTTCTGATTTAGCGATACTAATATACAAATGATACGAATGGTGCAGCATCTTCAAAGGTATAGGGGTATAAGGGTATAAAGGTATAGGGGATGACCATGCTTCAACAGGATATTTAGAGTCTTCAACAAGGAAGGGATTTCGTGTGTTCAACAGTTGATTTTACATGAAAAAACATCTCCCTTGCCCCTCTCTTTGACATCCCCCTTAAACACCCACTGTTTCGGATGCTTAACCCAGATGTTAGAATGGCTAACCCAATGATTAGTACGGCTAACCCAAACCTGTTTTAATACGCCACCGCAAACACCACTCTTTGTGATGATGGCTTTCCCGTTAGAATACACTTGCCGCTTTCCTGTTTATTGTTAAGCGGAATGCAGCGGATGGTGGCTTTGGTTTCTTCTTTTATTTTTTCTTCGGTTTCAGAAGTGCCGTCCCAGTGCGCGAGAATGAATCCGCCTTTCTCCACCGCTTTTTTAAATTCATCATACGTATCCACGCTGATGGTATTCTGCTCGCGGAACGAAATCGCTTTCTGATAAAGATTGCTCTGAATATTTTCAAGCAAATGTTCTACTTTATTTACAAGATCGGTTTGCTGCAACACCATTTTCTCGCGTGTGTCCCTGCGCGCCACTTCAACCGTTCCGTTCTGCATATCGCGCGGACCAATCGCAATCCTTACAGGCACACCTTTGAATTCATATTCCGCAAACTTCCAGCCGGGCGAACGCTTGTCGCTGTCGTCATACTTCACTGAAATCCCTTTTGCCAAAAGTTCTTTTTTTATCTGCAATACTTTTTCTGAAATCATTTTCAGTTCTTCTTCTGTTTTATAAATCGGAATGATAGCCACTTGTATCGGTGCAAGTTTCGGAGGAAGCACCAATCCTTCATCATCCGAATGCGCCATCACAAGCGCGCCAATCAGCCGTGTGGTAACTCCCCATGAAGTTGCCCATACATAATCTAGTTTTCCTTCCTTGCTGGAGAACTTTACATCAAATGCTTTTGCAAAATTCTGACCGAGAAAGTGAGAAGTGCCTGCCTGCAATGCTTTGCCATCCTGCATGAGCGCTTCAATGCAATACGTTTCCAGCGCGCCCGCGAATCTTTCATTCGCTGTTTTCGCTCCTTTCAAAACCGGAAGCGCTAAAAAATTTTCTGCGAAGAAAGCATACACCCCCAGCATTTTTTCTGTTTCAACGATTGCTTCTTCCCTTGTGGCATGTGCGGTGTGACCTTCCTGCCAGAGAAATTCAGTAGTGCGCAAAAACAAACGTGTGCGCATTTCCCACCGCACAATATTCGCCCATTGATTTATCAGTAGCGGCAAATCTCTGTAGGATTGAATCCATCCTTTATACGTATTCCAGATAATTGCTTCCGAAGTGGGACGCACAATTAATTCTTCTTCCAGTTTTGCGTCTTTATCAACAATCAGTTTTCCTTTATGATCCGGGTCTGCTTTCAAACGATAATGCGTAACCACCGCACATTCTTTGGCAAACCCTTCGGCATGGCCTTCTTCCTTTTCAAGAAAACTTTTAGGAACAAACAACGGAAAGTAAGCATTCACATGTCCGGTATCCTTGAACATTTTATCAAGTGCTGCCTGCATCTTTTCCCAAATTGCATACCCGTATGGCTTGATGACCATGCAGCCCCTTACGGCAGAATGCTCCGCCAGGTCAGCTTTAATAACGATCTGGTTGTACCATTCGGAGTAGTTTTCGCTTCTTTTTGGTAAATCTTTAGCCATTTATTGCTTATTAACAGAAATTAACAATTGTGGTACGATGTTTGTAAAATCCAAATCATAAAGTATCTTTGTAATCAGACGCAAAACTAAAAAAATAAGAATCATGAAAACTTTAATCAATCTCTTCGTTGCAACAGCTCTTTTAAGCAGCTGTTCTTCCATGCAGCAAACTGCAAGCACTTACAGCGATGATGTGTATGCATCTGCAAAGGATAAACCCGTGCAAACACAAACGGTAAGTGAAAACAAAAACACAACTACTGTTGTTGCACCTCCCGAACAAAAAACTTCGGATCCCAATCAATATACTTCTCAGGAAGAAAGGCAGCCCAACAGCACGGCTGTGGAACAGGATGAAAAGGGCAACACCTACATCACCAACAAATATTACGACAGCGATTTTAATTCAGATGATTATTATGATTACGAATATGCAACACGCATGAGAAGATTTTATCACCCTGTTTCCAATTATGGTTATTACGATAATTATTATACTAACTCTTACTGGTATTCCGGAAATCCTTTTCAGTGGGGACTGAGTGTTTATCTCGGCTATCCATGGTGGGGACCCAGCTATTATTCTTACAACTATTATCCTCAATCCTATTGTTACAATGGATGGAATTACGGTGGCGGATGGGGATATGGCGGTTGCGGCTGGGGATGGAACCACGGCTGGGGTTATAATGATGGCGGCTGGTGCGGAAACGGCTGGGGCTATGGTCATGGTTATGGCTGGGGATACAATAACGGATACAACAACGGCTACTGGGATGGTTACTGGAACGGCTACAATGACGGATACTATAATGGACAGGCGAACAATTATTACTACAACAGTTACGACAACAGCGGATATTATTATGGTCCGCATACAAGCAACACCTATTCAAATGGAAATGCAACCACTCCGCACGGAATAAAATTTGAGAACGCAATAGCTATGGAAACAGGATTCACGCCCGTGCATTATCCTACAACTACCGGTGGAATGTCTCCTCCGCGCCCTATGAATCCAAATGTTAATCCTACTGCAATAAGCGGAGGAACGGTTGGTCACAATTCTTCTGTTACAGAAAATCCTAACCCTAACACTTTCCCTACAGCAGTAAGCGGTGGAACAGTTGGACATAATGGAGCTTCTGTTTCAGGAAATCCGAATGCGAATACTTTACCCACAGCAGTTAGCGGTGGAGTGGTCGGGCATAGTAATCCTGATTCCTATAGCAACACATTGCCTACGGCAGTAAGTGGCGGAACCGTTGGGCATAATTCAGGAACTTCAATCAACAACTCTAACTTAAACAACCTTCCTGTTCCGACAAATACAACAACTGGCGGGAAAGGCAATACTTCAGGAAACTCTTCTACCAGCGATCCGCGCCCCATGAACCCAAACACCTACAGCACGCCAAAGAGTTATGATGCACCAAAGAATTATGACACTCCAAAATCGTACGATACGCCTAAGAATTATGATACTCCTAAATCGTATGATACACCGAAGAGTTATGATGTGCCAAAGAGCTACGACACTCCGAAATCATATGATGCACCCAAGAATTATGATACACCCAAGTCATACGATGCTCCGAAAAGTTATGACACCCCAAAGACTTATGACACCCCTAAAAACTATAGCACTCCAAAGAACTATGATACTCCAAAGAACAACAACTACAGCACGCCTAAAAGCTATGATGCTCCGAAAAACTTCAGCGCTCCAAAATCTTCAGGCGGAAGCAGTGGTGGTGGCAGCAGCAGCCATAGTTCTGGCGGCTCTTCAAAACCATCAGGTGGTTCATCAGGCGGATTCAAACACAGATAAAAGTTCTTAATACAGAAATCAAAAAAACTAAGCATATGAAAAATAAATTCATGCTTGCCGTGGGAGGGGTGTTGTTATCAGCACTCAGTTTTTCCCAGAACGAAATTGACGCGCTGAGATATTCCCAGCATCAATACGGAGGAACAGCACGCTTCACATCCATGGCGGGCGCTTTCGGAGCATTGGGCGGAGATTTTTCAGTGCTGTCTATTAATCCGGCTGGCATCGCAATTTATAGAAGAAGCGAATTTACTTTCACGCCCTCGTTCTTCAACCAAAAAACAACTTCCGACTTCAAAGGCAATTCACTGGATGATTACAAATACAATGTGAACTTCAGCAATGCCGGAATTGTTCTTGCTTATTATGAACCTGAAACAAAAAATGCATGGAAAGGAGTGATGTTCGGGTTCGGGTACAACCGGTTGAACAATTTCAACAACCGGATTTCAATGACCGGAAAAAATTCCAACAACTCATTGCTTGACCTTTATGTATCTGATGCAATGGGTGTTGGCGGTGATACCAGTGCTATGGATCAGTTCGGAACGCAGCTGGCGCTGAATTCAAATGCCATATGGGGAGATACTCTTGGAAATTATTGGCACCACTTTCAGGGAAGCAGCGGAGAAGAGCAGAGCAAAGCAGTTACTACAAGCGGTTCCATGGGCGAAACAATTTTCACGCTTGGAGGAAATTATAGTGACAAACTTTTTCTTGGCGCAACGATTGGAATTCCGCATATCCGCTATCAGGAACAATCTACTTACATGGAAAAAGGCGATAGCACTGCGTTGAATGGGTTTCAATCTTTTGAACTGAATCAGGATTCTCGCACAACAGGCGTTGGTTTTAATTTCAAGTTCGGAATGATTTACAAACCCATTGATTGGGTTCGTATAGGAGGCGCGCTTCATTCCCCATCTTATTTTGAAATGCACGATGACTGGAGCAGCGATATGAAAACAAATTTCACTTCTGGTTCTTATACTGCCGAATCACCAACGGGATTGTATGATTATTCTCTTGTAACTCCCATGCGCACCATCGGAAGCATTGGATTCGTGATTAAAAAAATCGGGTTGATTGGCGCAGACTATGAGTTTGTGGACTATCCTTCAGCAACGCTCCGTTCCGATAAATATAAATACATCAATGAAAACAAAGCCATCCGTGAAAAATATATGGAAGGCAGCAACATCCGTTTCGGAACAGAATGGAAACTAGCTCCGCTGAGCATCCGAGGAGGTGTTGCCTACTACACCAGTCCGTTCAAAAAAGGTGTAGGCAACGATGGTTCGCGCATTGATTATTCAGCGGGAATTGGTTTCCGAGAAGAAAACTTCTTTCTTGATTTTGCTTATGTTCTTTCGCAATCAAGAGATAATTATTATTTCTATGATGCCACTATCACCAGCCCTTCGGTGAACGAATCAACAAGTTCAAGCGTGTTGATGACATTGGGATTTAAATTCTAAATTGAAAAATTCCTGCAGTGGTTCCGACAGTTATCGGGACGCAGGTTGTTTGTTTGGTCAAAGAAAAGGCGGTCCGAAATTTCGCGACCGCCTTTCTTATTTTTTGTCATACTGAACTTGTTTCAGCATCTAAAAGATTGCGAAACAAGTTCGGAATGACTTATTCACGATTCTGCTTTGGGTGCTTTCATGCGTATGCTTTTTGCGGCATTGAGCATATCCGTAGCGGCTTTTTCGGAAAAAATTTCTCCCTCCACATCGTGCACTTCAAAAGATTTCTCTCCTGCTTTTACCACTGTATAAAAATGAAACTCGGGTTCCATACCTTCAATTTGCCATTCCCACACGAGTGCATTCGGGTCTTCAACCAGGTATTTTACAAATTTTCTTATGTCATCATGGGTGATATCGTTTTTCTTCATGGCAAAATCGCCAGCACCTTCTGTGATGGTCATCTTAAAATTCTTGCCCACTTTCACATCTGCACCACCTTGTGAATTCTCCATGATTTCAAGCGGTCCGATTGTTGAGTCAGGAACATTAATAAGAATGGACAATCCTGTTGAACTTAAGTCAGCGGCAACCATGCCTTGCGGTACTCCAACATTTGCATTGTCATCTTTTTTTCCGTTTCCGCATCCAGCAGCGGCAAGGATAGATGCGCCCGTGATGAATAAAAATATTTTCTTCATATCTGTTTTTGTTGTTGTTTTGTGAAGGCAAACTTACAATTTTATTTCGTAGTGAAACTTTCTTTTGTTCCTCATATATTAAAATTCAAACGCCCGTTTTCCATCGCACACGGAAGCAGGGATTCCACTCCTGTTGTATTTACACGATTGGAACATAAAGGATTTTCAGGATATGGAGAAGCATCCGTGCCTCCCTATATAGGAGAAACTCTTGAAACGGTTTTGAAATTTTTAGGGAAAGTAGAAAAACATTTTTCAGAATGTGTTCCTTCTGAGCAAAAATTGTCTAATCTGAATGACATTGAAATGATTCTTGCTGAAGTTGATAAGATTGAAAAAGGAAACAATGCCGCCAAAGCATCTGTTGACATTGCTCTTCATGATTTACTTGGAAAATTTCTGAACAAACCCTGTCATGAAATCTTCGGAGTAGATATAAATAAAAATCTTTTCACAGCGTATACTATCCCTATTGACAACCCGAAAGGAATTCGGGAAAGAATAGAGGAGGCGAAGAAATATAAACTTCTTAAAGTAAAACTCGGCTCCTCTGACGATAAAAAAATCATAGAAGAAATTCAAAAACATACTAAAAAAGAATTTTTTGTTGACGCTAATGAAGGATGGACAGATAAACATTTTGCGCTGGACATTATTCACTGGCTCGCAGACAGAAAATGTCTTTTTTGCGAACAGCCCATGCCGAAAGAACAAATTGACGATATCGCCTGGCTCACAGAAAATTCCCCCGTTCCCATTATTGCGGATGAAGCTGTAAAAAGACTTTCTGATTTAGAAAGGACAAAGGGAATTTATAGCGGTATAAATATTAAGCTGATGAAATGCACCGGTATGAATGAAGCGCGCAAAATGATTTTGCAGGCAAGAAAATACGGAATGAAAATCATGCTCGGCTGCATGTCTGAAACTTCCTGTGCAGTTTCTGCTGCAGCGCAAATCGCTCCGCTTGTTGATTGGATTGACCTTGACGGACCACTCCTTATCAAAGAAGATTATTTTGACGGAATAAAATTCTCCGAAGGAAAAATTATCCTTAATGATTTGCCGGGAATAGGAGTAAAACCTATTTCTCCTCTCCTTGAGGAGAGGAGTTAGGTGGGAAGGCAATCAATTCTTTACAATCTTTCTCGTTTCAATAACAACTCCTTCTTTGAGTATACAACAAAAATAAATTCCTTCTCTTAGGTCAGTAGCGTTAAGTTCCGCTTTGGTTTGTCCTTTTGATAAGGTAATGGTTTTAATTTTTTCTCCTACAACATTGTAGATAAAAATCAAATCTGCATCTGAAAATTCAACAAAGAGTTTACTTGAAAATGGATTCGGGTAAACCGAAGAAGAAAAACCGTTGTTAACAGAAGCAACGCTGTTTGTGCAAACAACTATAATGGTTCCCGCCATGTTGGGAGCATGTGGTGTGCATTGGTAGCTGTAGTTTCCGGGAACAGTCACTACCATAGAATAAGTCGTTGCTACGCTTGTAAGCGGTTGATTCCATGAACTTGCTCCCGCAGGAACGGATATTGAAGTAGTGGTGTGAGAGCCGCTTATCCACTGCCATTTAATCGTGTCCCCGCAAGTTGCTGTAATGGCGGAAGGAGTAAATTGAAAATTTGCTGCAGTAATTACAATAACAGATTGTGCATGAACGTAAATTGTAACTAACAAAAATGTAATAATGATGTAAACTTTTTTCATAGATGGGGGTTTAAAAAATTTATGTCTACAAAAGTAATAAAGTTTCAGACAAAAATCTGTTCCAGCACCTTATGAGATGAAATGCGTCCCATGTGCGATAGGTGTAACTCATAAAATCTAAGAAGAATATCAAGCAGGGACTTTCTTTCTTTTCCTGATAAAATCAAATTCTCCATCGAATAATAGTTGCTTAGAATAAGTTTGCTCAAGAGCTTGCTGTTGTCTTTTGTAAGATAATCATGATGAGGCGATTCTGTGCTGATGAACTTTCCTTCCCGCAAATCAAAAAAAGAGTTCATGTCAGAAAAATTCCCTTGTGGATAAAATCCAAGAAAGCGCGAAAGTCGGACAAGAAAAATCAAATGAAGATTACTGAAACTATTTTCTGCCAAATCGAGTGTTTGAATAGTTTCATGAAGAAAGGAAAATAATTCAGAATTGTTTTCTTCTTCGTGAAGACATTTCAACAACACGTCATTCAAAAAAAATAAAATAGAGGTTTTCGCAGGTTTGCCAGGAATGGAAATAAAATGAATTTCAGGCTTTGCTTCTTTCAGAGTTTGCAACTGTTTGCTTTCTTTTTTATAAACTACAAGTTCCAAAAGAGAAAGCGGCTGAAATAAGTTTGATTTTACTGAAGCTTTTTTTCTTTTCGCTCCTTTTATTAAATAACTCTGAATGCCGAATTGTTCGGTGTAAATTTTTGTAATGATGCTGGTATCAGAATAATCAACGGTGCGGAGAACAATGCCTCGTGTTTTGTGAAGCATCGGAAATTATTTTGTGTCGTACGCCCACTTCATATATATAGCGCCCCAGGTGAAACCTCCTCCGAATGCAGAAAGAATGATGTTGTCTCCTTTGCGCATTTGTTTTTCGTAATCCCACAGGCAAAGAGGAATTGTTCCTGATGTGGTGTTGCCGTAACGATGAATGTTGAGCATTACTTTTTCTGAGCTGACTCCCATTCGGTTTGCAGTGGCGTCAATGATTCTTTTATTCGCCTGATGCGGAACAAGCCATGCCACATCATCACCTTTCAGATTATTTCTTTCCATGATTTCCGCAGAAACGTCAGCCATTCCTTTCACTGCGAATTTGAAAACCGCCTGCCCTTCCTGATAAATAAAATGTTCGCGGTTGGCAACAGAACGCAAGGTTGGCGGCTGAACGGAACCTCCTCCCTGCTGGAAAAGATATTTTTTCCCGCTCCCGTCCACGCGAAGAATAGAATCAACAATTCCGAAACCCTCTGTGTTGGGTTCGAGAAGAACAGCACCGGCACCATCGCCAAAAATTATACAGGTTGCGCGATCCGAGTAATCTACAATCGCAGACATTTTATCTGTGCCCACAACAATTACTTTTTTGTATTTACCTGTTTCGATGAACTGTCTTCCCGTTTCGAGAGAGAAAAGAAATCCTGAACAAGCAGCAGAAATATCATAGCCCCAGGCATTTTTAGCGCCCAATTTATCGCAGATAATATTTGACGTGGAAGGAAAAATGTGATCGGGCGTAACCGTACCTACAATTATCATGTCGATTTCTTCGGGAGTAATATTTTTTTTCTTCAGCAAGCATTTTATGGCTTCCACTGCCATATCGGAGGTGCCGAGTCCTTTGCCGGTTAGGATTCTTCTTTCCTTAACGCCCGTTCTTGTTTCAATCCATTCGCTGTTAGTATCCACCATGGTTTCCAGCACCTCGTTGGAAAGAACATAATCCGGAACATATCCGTGAACAGCAGTTATACAAGCTTGCAATTTCAAGTTTGAAATTTAAGGTTTAATGTTGGGAGCTAAGTTAGTTTTTTTCCACTCACCTTGAGGCGAGGTCTGTGGTGAGGCATTAAACATATTCAAATGCGTTTCTTATTTTTTCAGAAAGTTTTGTCTCAGCAACATTTTTCGCGAGCACAACCATGTTCTTTATTGCCACTTCGTTTGATTTGCCGTGACCGACTACCACTGCTCCATTCACACCAAGAATGGAACTGCCTCCGTAAATTTCATAGTTGAAGCGATGAAAAAATGAATCGAGCAAATGGCGCTTGCTCATAATTTCAAAGATTGATTCCGCCTGTTTGATGATGACATTGCCAACAAATCCTTCGCATACCACCACATCTGCTTTTGCGTTGAACAAATCATTTCCTTCCACATTTCCGATAAAGTGAAACTGTTTGGTAGTTTTCATTATATCATAAGTCGCTTGTGAAACTAAATTTCCTTTTCCTGCTTCTTCTCCAAGATTCATCAGCCCGACTTTCGGATTTTTCAAACCATACACATGTTCTGCATAAAGCGAACCGAGAATTCCAAACTGATAAAGCACATCCGGCTTGCAATCCGCGTTCGCACCAACATCCAGCAGCACACCAACTTTTCCGCTTTCTTTCGGGAGAATGGAAGTGAGGCAAGGGCGAATCACGCCAGGAATGGTTTTGATGGAATACATCGCGCCAACGAGCATCGCGCCTGTATTTCCCGCGCTGGCAAAGGCGGAAATTTTTTTCTCCATCAGCAGATGATAGCCGATGGCAATGCTTGAATGTGGTTTTTGCGTAAATGCCCTGATGGGAGATTCTCCCATGCCGATTACATCGGGCGCATGAACAATTTCATATTTGTCGGAAGGAATGTCAAACTTTTTTAACTCTTCGTGAATTCTTTTCTTGTCGCCAATCAAAACAAGCGTAACGCCTCGGTGAAATTCTTTTATCGCAAGCACAGCGCCTGCAATCATCGCTTTGGGTGCGTGGTCACCGCCCATTACATCGAGTCCGATTCTCATAGTGAAAAGCTGAAGAATGGAAAGTTTGAAAATTAGAAGGTTGGGAACATCCCTATTCTTCCATACTTCCAGTCTTCCATCATTCCATTTTTATGCTGCGATTGTTTTCTCAATCACTTGTTTTCCGCGATAGTAACCACAGTCCTGACACACGCGGTGCATGAGGATGGGAGCTCCGCAGTTAGAACAGTTTGTAAGTGTTGGAGCAATTGCTTTGTAATGTGTTCTGCGTTTGCGGCTGCGGCTTTTTGAGTGTCTTCGTTTTGGATTTGGCATGGTAGATAGAAATTAGAAATTATGAATTATTAGTTCTGTTTAATATTTTTTAAAGCTTCCCATCTTGGGTCAATATTTTCTTCTCCTTTTTTCTCAGAAAGTTTGTTCAATATCTTCAGCGCTTCAGGATTGCACCCGCTCTTATCCGTGTGAATTCTTCTTTGCGGAAGCAACATAGAAACATATTCGTAAAGATATTGGGATATGTCAATTTCAGATGAATCAATCGGTATGGCAAGAATATCCGCTTCGTTTTCAAATTTATCGTTAGTCAAACTCACCACAAGTTTATTTTCTCCCCATACAGGCAAATCAAAATAATCTCCGCATCTATCGCACATTACGTTGATGGTTCCTTCCATTTTAATATCAAATACTAAAAGATTTATTTCCTTGCTGAGCGTTATGCTCGTTTTAATCTTTGCATGCTGCACTTCAGAATATTCCCGCTCTTTGAAAAAAGTATCGTCAATTACATAATCGAAATTATGCTCTCCGCTTTTTAAACCTGCGAAGGGAATTAAATATGGATTGCTGAGTTTTTTCACTTGGATTAAGGATAAGAATCGTGAAAAAAATTATCACAATGATTAGCGTTTATGCCTTTTCTCGCTTGAAACAGTGAGGGCCTTTCTGCCTCTTCTTCTTCGCGCTCTGATAGTTCTGCGCCCGTTAGGAGTTGACATGCGCGTGCGAAATCCGTGCTTGTTCCTGCGTTTTCTTTGTGAGGGCTGAAATGTGCGTTTCATATCTAATTACATTTTGGATTGCACTGATTTAGTTTTGATTACACAGATAAATGCATTATCAGTGTAATCGATTATTATTATCGGTGTAATCAGTTTTGTTAAAGGGACGCAAAGATAAAAATGTTTTTCAACTAGTGCCTTTTTTCAAATACATTTGCCACCCTTATGGCGACAGCTAAAAAAGAAGAACTCCCCAAAGCGAAACTCAACAAAGAATCACTTCGCAGGGCAACCCGCATTTTCAAATTCATAGGTCCGCACAAATGGAAGTTTGTTGTCGGAATGCTTTTCCTTATCGGAACAGGAAGCACAGGACTCATTTTTCCTAAACTGATGGGTGACATGATGGGTCTGATCGGAAGAACCGGGACTTCAAACGAACAACTTCTTCAGATTGCAAATAAAGTAGGATTCCAGCTTCTTATACTCTTCGCTTTCCAGGCGGTGTTTTCATTTTTCCGTGTGGTACTTTTTGTAAACGTGACGGAAAATATGCTCGCAACCTTAAGGCAGGCAACGTATAACCGCCTTATTCGTATGCCAATGAGTTTTTTTTCAAGCAGGCAGGTTTCTGAATTGAACAGCCGCGTGAGCGCTGATATTTCTCAGATACAGGATACGTTCACAACCAGCATTGCGGAATTCATCCGCCAGAGCATGATAATTGTAGGCGGAATCGGCATAATATGTTTTACTTCCTGGCGACTGGCATTGATGATGCTTGCCATTATTCCTGTACTTGCCCTTCTGGCAGTTTTCTTTGGAAGAAAGATTAGAAAGATTTCCAAAGGTGTACAGGACAGTGTGGCTGATTCAAATATCATTGTGGGAGAAACCTTACAGGGAATAGCCAATGTAAAAGCATTTACCAATGAGAAACACGAAAACGAACGGTATAGAAGTACAACATTAAGAATTGTAAAGCAGGCAATCAAAGGCGGATTGGCAAGAGGTTCATTTTTTTCGTTCATCATATTTTGCCTCGGAGGCGGAATAGTTTATCTCATCTATTATGTGGTGAAAATGAAAGTGGAAGGACTGATTCAGCCGGAAGCTATGGTGTCTTTCCTGTTTTACACGGTGATGGTGGCGGCATCCATTGGCGGTTTGCCCGAACAATACGCACAGATTCAAAGAGCTGTTGGAGCAACAGAAAGGGTTTTTGATTTGCTGGACGAACCTATTGAGGACATCGAGATGAACAGTCAGGCAACCAGTTCCTCCAAAAGATTTAACGGAGAAGTTTCCTTTGAAAATATTTCTTTCTCTTATCCGTCACGCAAAGATTTTGCTGTCCTCAAAAATATTTCCTTCAAAGCGAATAAAGGAGAAACCATTGCGATTGTCGGACCCAGCGGTGCAGGAAAATCTACCATCACTAATTTGATTTTGCGTTTTTATAATCCCGATAAAGGAAAAATAATTATTGATGGAAAAAACGTCCAGGAGTATTCACTCACCGAACTTCGCTCTCAAATGGCAATTGTTCCGCAGGATGTTTTATTGTTCGGAGGAAGCATAAAAGAAAATATCGCCTATGGAAAATCAAACGCCACATTAGAAGAAATAAAAGATGCGGCACGAAAAGCAAACGCGCTGGATTTTATTGAAAGTTTTCCCGATAAATTTGAAACAAAAGTAGGAGAGAGAGGAGTTCAATTATCCGGAGGTCAAAGGCAGCGCATCGCCATCGCGCGAGCAGTTTTGAAAAATCCTTCCATACTATTATTAGACGAAGCCACTTCTTCACTTGACAGCGAAAGCGAACGCCTTGTGCAGGAAGCATTAGACAAACTGATGGAAGGCAGAACTTCCCTTGTAATTGCTCACCGCCTAAGCACCATCCGCAAAGCCGATAAAATAATTGTGATCGACAAAGGCGAAGTGAAAGAAAGCGGCACGCATGAAGAACTCATTGCCATTACAGACGGACTTTACAGGAGTTTGAGTAAATTGCAGTTTGAGTTGAATTAAAAAACAGTTTATGAAAAACCTTTTCCTCCTGTTGTTATTCCCTTCTGTAATCTTTTCTCAATCAAAAAATTTGAACGATACCATTCATTGGCAAGAAACCAAACCTCTTTCATGGGAAGATTTTAAGGGCAAAGAAAAAAAAGGAATGAGCGGAGAAGCATTTTGCCTGCTTCAGGCAAATTATGAAAAACCAAACCCGCTGAAGAAAACTAAATTTAAAATTGCCGCGGTGTGGGATAAAAAGAAATCCTGGATTGCACCGGCTTCGAAAACTGCAGATGAATTATTGTATTACCAGGTATTGTTTGACATCTACGAAGTTCATGCGAGAAAACTTCGCAAAGAATTCAGCGAAACAAAATTCGGTTTAAATCCTGAAGCGGAGTTTCGGGAAAAATACAATACTGAGGCAGAAAACATAACAGAAGAAACCAACGATTACAGAGATGAAACCGGTGAAGGCGTTGTTATGATCGCAGTGAAAAAATGGAACGATAAAATAAAAGAAGAACTTAAACTGCTGGATAATTTCAAGGAATAAGATTCGCTGAGATGTAAACTGCTTTTTTAGTTTCAAAAAATTCTTCGGAAAAATAATTTTTCAAATTAAATTCCTTAACCTCAACCTTAATCCTTTTCTTTTCCTCTTCAATTTCTCCTCCTTTTAAATACAGAATTCCATTCTTCAATTCATTGAAACTCTCTGAAAGGCATTTGCCTTTCACCCATTTCTGAAATTCAGAAAGTTCAGCCACGGCACGGCTCACAACAAAATGATATTTCTCTTTCAGTTCTTCCACCCGGCTCCAGATTCCTTTTACGTTTTTTAATTCTAAACTTTCTGTAACAGCATTCACCACTTTTATTTTTTTGCCTATAGAATCAACCAGGTGAAATTCGCATTCGGGAAATAATATTGCCAGCGGAATTCCCGGAAAACCACCTCCGGTTCCGGCATCTAAAATTTTTGTTTTAGGTTTGAATGAAATTACTTTGGCTATACCCAGCGAATGAAGCACATGCCGCTCGTAAAAATTATCAATATCTTTTCGGGAGATGACATTAATTTTTGAATTCCAATCTGCATACAATCCTCCAAGTTTTGCAAACTGTTCTTTTTGCTTCTCAGAAAGATTCGGAAAATAGCTATGAATTATTTGCGGATTATTCATTTAACGATGGTGTATGGCAAACATACTACTTTGAATGGTAATCAAAGAATCTTGATATAGACAACTAAATTATGGCGTAATTTACTTGCTGTGAGTCTCTGCCAAATAAGATTTCTCTTATAGGAAGGATGGTTGTTTTACAATTCAACTCATTGGCTAACGGTTAAAAGAGCCAATTAGGTTTCTAATATATACTGCAATATAACTTGTGGCATTAAGAGAATTTTGTTTCTTTACAATGAAAATTGAAGAACGTAACAACAACTAATAATAATTCAAATGAAAAAAATCTTTACCCTCATTTCAATCTTTTCAGTTTCTATCACAGGTCTTTGGGCTCAGGCAACGCCCAATCCGGGATTTGAAGCATGGACAACCCAAGGTTTTCCCAGTTATGAGCAGCCTGATAATTGGAATACGGCAAATGCGCAGACCAACATACTTGGAACTTTCACTTGCATTAAAGCAAGCGGTGTGGACAAGCATAGTGGAACCTATGCCATAAAATTGATTACTAAACAAATTGGCGCACCTTTTAATGTATTAGTTCCCGGCTTTGCTACTACAGGTACGCTTCCTGCTTCAATCACCGGTGCGCTTACAGGTGGCATTCCTTATACGTTAAGACCTGACAGCATTACCGGATGGTACAAATACACTCCTCAGGGCGGAGAAAATGGGTATATACAATTTCTTTTATTTGGATCAGCAGCCAACAATGCAGACACTATTGCAAGAGGCGGCTTTGCTACGCCTACTACTACTGTGGGTGCTTACACATGGTTTTCCGCTCCATTGGTTTACACTGCCTCCACAAATCCGGTTGCTAATTCCATGTGGCTGTTATCTTCAAGTAATAATGATGGACTTGTTGCGAGTATCGGAAGCACTCTTTTTGTTGATGATTTAGCATTGGTTATTAATCCTTCAACGGCTGTAGCCGAACAAGAACAGTTTGAGTTAACAATAGGACCTAATCCTGCAGTTGACCATTTTGTAATCAAAAACGAATTGAACTCAAAGGCGCTTTTTATGTTGTATGATGTAACCGGAAGAAAAGTTGCAGAAGAAAACATAGGAAAGGCAACGCATGTGGTGAATGTAAATACTCTTCCTGACGGGCTGTATTTTTATTCTGTATCGGATGAAAGCAATACAGTAATTAAATCCGGCAAACTTATTATTCAAAAATAATATGCACTTAGTGGCAGAACGGAATGTTGGGGGTTTTGAAAACGCCTGACATTCCGTTCTGCCAATATTTCACGGCTTCCACACTTATGAGATTGAAAAATATATATTATTTATTCACCTTTTTACTTCTCACTTCTCACTTCCCTGCCCGACTTCTCTTGACAATATTGTTGGCAGGCGGGTCACTTCTCACCTCCCTTCACGCTCAGAGTTACGGAATTCTAAAAGGAGTTGTATCAGATGTTTCAGATAAAGAACCGATAATTGGTGCAATTATTTTTTCTTCGGGAGATAAATCACACGGAGTTGCCAGCGATATTAATGGAAATTATGAACTACATTTAAATCCTGGCAAGCATACAGTTATCTGTTCAATCATCGGGATGAGATCAGATACCATGGTTGTTATCAGCGATTCATTGAAAGCGGCAGAACATAATTTTATTTTAGAATCTGCCTCCACACAACTGGAAACCATGGTTGTTTCTGCCGGAAAATATGAGAGAAAACTGGAAGAGATAACAGTTTCAATGGAAGTAATAAAATCAAATCTGATTGAAAATAAAAATTCAACCAATGTCAAAGGAGTATTAGAGCAGGCGCCCGGTTTAAATATTTTAGATGGCGAACCGCAGATTCGTGGCGGCAGCGGATTTAATTTTGGTATCGGAAGCCGTGTAGCTATTTTGATTGACGGATTGCCTGCCATGGCGGGAGATGGAGGCCGCCCTGAATGGAATTTTATTCCGCTTGAAAATGTGGAGCAAATAGAAATCATCAAAGGAGCATCTTCCGTAACCTATGGCTCTTCGGCATTAAGCGGAAGTATAAATATCCGCACGGCTTATCCCAAAGAAGACCCGGTAGTTAAAGTATCTGCCTATTCCGGCATCTATGATGCTCCTTCCATTGACAGCGCTAAATGGTGGAAAGGCTCTGCCACTTTTTATGGAACAAGTTTTTTGTATGCCGAAAAAATTGAGCAAACCGACCTGGTTATTGGCGGTATGGATATTTATGACCACGGTTTTATCGGTCCCCCTGGTTATCGTTCATGGTCCAGTGATACCACTATCAGAGATAGTGAAGTGGGAGAAAAAACAAGGCGGATGAATTGTAATTTTCGTTACCGCCCCAAAAAAATTCCCCGATTGAATTTTGGTGTCAATGGTAATTTAATGAAATCACAAAATAATTTGTCTTTGATTTGGGATAACGATACTTCCGGGCTTTACAGAGCATTTCCGAATACAATGACATTGCAGAATCAAACCATTTATTATGTGGAGCCATTTCTTAATTATTATACAGAGGGAGGATTCAAATACGGTTTGCGCACCCGTTATTTTTCTACCAAGAATGTAATGCCCGACCAAACCATAGAAACGGATGTAACGTATACTGAATATCAATTTATAAAACAAATAAAATCTCTTGGCGATTTAAACATCACCGGTGGAATAATCAGAAACCAAACAAATTCTAAATCAGGATTAGCTTACAAAGGAATATTACCGAAGAACCATCTTGAAAACTATGGGATTTATACACAGTTAGATAAAAAACTGTGGGATTTCTTAAATGTATCAGCCGGTTTCAGAAGCGAATCTTTTAAAATGAATGACGAAAAATCAGTTTGGAAACCTATTTTCCGTTCGGGATTAAATTTAAAATTAGCAGAAGCAACCTTTTTGCGCTATTCCTACGGACAAGGGTATCGTTTCCCTACGATTACCGAAAAATATATTCGTTCAGACATCGGAGGAATAGCTATTTACCCTAATCCCATATTAAAACCCGAAACAAGCTGGAATACAGAAATTGGTTTGAAGCAGGGATTTAAAATAAATAATTTTGTCGGATATATTGACGCAGCGGCATTCTGGCAGGAATATAAAAACACCATTGAATTTACTTTCGGCACATGGGGCACCCATCTGGAGTGGGGCGACACTATTGATGACAACGGATTTATATATCTGAATACAGGCGCTACCCGTGTGCGCGGGGCAGAACTATCCCTTGCCGGTGAAGGAAAGATGGCAAAAGATTTTAAGCTCAGTATTTTGGCTGGTTATACCTATGTGCTTCCTCAAGCCGTTAATCCAGGCGAAGTGTTTGCCACCGATAGTAATCATCTTAAGCCGCAACTCTTGTCGTATGATTCCAGCAGCACCGATTCTAAAAATAGTGTTTTGAAATACCGTTTTCAGCACATTGCAAAAATAGATATGCAATTAGGTTATAAAGCATTTTTTATCGGAGGCAGTTGCCGTTACTATAGTTTTGTGCAAAATATTGATAGAGTATTTTACCTGTTTGAACCGCAAATGCACAGCGGAATTGAAAAATACAGAAAGGCAAATGATAACGGCACGGTGGTAGTGGATGCCCGCATCGGAATGGATATAACCAAAAAATTTAAAGCGGCATTTATAGTTAATAATGCACTTAATAAAAGCTATTCATTGCGCCCTCTTAAAATAGAATCTCCGCGCACATTCGCCTTGCGCCTTTCTTTTGACTTTTAAATTATTCTTTGGGCGCGCCCTCATCCCTCTTCACCCACTCCAAGAGGGGGACAGTTTCCCCCTCGTACATTAAATTATCTTTGCGCTCTTTTTTATGGTATCGGTAAACGACATAACGGTTCATTTTGGCGGACGCACGCTGTTTGAGGATATTTCTTTTCTCATCAACAAGCAGGACCGTATTGGTCTGGCGGGAAGGAACGGTGCAGGAAAATCCACGCTGCTGAAAATCATTGCGGGCGAACAAGGATGCGACAGCGGAGAAGTGACCAAGCCGAATAATTTTACCATCGGATATCTTCCGCAGGATATGTCGCCCAACCTCGGCAAAACTGTGTTTGATGAAACGGCTTCGGCTTTTTCTGAAGTGCAGGCGCTGGAGAAAAAAATTGTGCATGTGAACGAGCAGATTGCCACGCGCACCGACTATGAATCGGATGCCTACATGCAGCTGATTCATGATCTGCATGAGTATAGCGAGCGGTTAAATGCGCTTGGAGGATATTCTCTTCACGCGGATATTGAAACCACGCTGCTCGGGTTGGGATTTGAGCGCACGGATTTCAACCGCATGATGGATGAGTTCAGCGGTGGATGGAGAATGAGGGTGGAGATTGCGAAACTTCTGCTGATGAAACCCGATCTGCTTTTGCTGGACGAACCTACGAATCACCTCGACATTGAATCTATTCAGTGGCTTGAAGATTTTCTGAAAAATTATTTTGGCGCAGTGGTGATGGTGTCGCACGACAAAGCGTTTTTAGATAATATCACCAAGCGCACGATTGAAATCACGATGGGAAGGATTTATGATTACAAAGCGAATTATTCCAAATATGTGATGCTGAGAAAAGAGAGAAAGGAGTCGCAGATTTCCGCTGCGAAGAACCAGCAGAAGTACATTGACAAAACCAAAGTGCTTATTAATAAATTCCGCGCGAAGAAAGACAAAGCGGCATTCGCACAGTCGCTGATAAAAAAACTTGACAAACTGGAAATTGTGGAAGTGGATGAAGATGATATGTCAAGTATCAAATTTAAATTTCCTCCGGCACCGCGTTCCAGCCGAATGGTGGTTGTGGCAGAAGATGTGAAGAAACAATACGGAGAAAAAGTTATTTTCTCTCATGTGAATTTCAGGATAGAGCGGAAAGACCGGATAGCATTTGTGGGCAGAAACGGGGAAGGCAAAACCACGATGAGCCGTTTAATAGTGGGAGAAGAAAAATTTGACGGCATGCTGAAAGTAGGCGAGTCGGTTGAGGTTGGTTATTACGCGCAGAACCAGGCGGAAATTCTGAACGGAGATAAAACAGTTTTTGAAACCATTGATGAATCGGCAAAAGGCGACAGCCGGAAAAACTTACGCGCCATTCTCGGCTCGTTTCTTTTCAGCGGAGATGATGTGCAGAAAAAAGTGCATGTGCTGAGCGGTGGAGAGAAAGGAAGATTGGCGATGTGCAAACTTTTACTGCAACCGCATTCTTTATTAGTACTGGATGAGCCGACAAACCATCTGGACATGCGTTCCAAGGATGTGCTCAAGCAGGCGCTGATGCAGTATGACGGAACATTGATTCTCGTTTCGCACGACCGGGATTTTCTGCAGGGGCTCACCAACCGTGTGTTTGAATTCCGCGGAGGAAATGTGAAACAACATTTCGGAGATGTGAATGAATATCTGCGTGACAGGAAAGTAGGTTCGTTCAGGCAGATAGAACAAGAAGTCAAAAGTGATAAGTCAAAAATCAAAAGCGAGGAAGAGGAGCCAAAGCAAGACAACTGGGAAAAGAAACAAAAGGAAAAAGTTCTCAAGGAACTTCAAAGCCAGATTTCAAAACATGAGCGAAGAATTGAAAAACTGGAAGCAGAAATAAAAGTGATTGATGAAAAGCTGATGCACCCCGAAGCGTACGCTGAAATTGTAAATAACAAGGAAACTTTTGCCAACTACGAGAAACTGAAAAAACAACTGGAAGAGGAAATGAAGAAGTGGGAGGAGTTGCAGGGGAGACTTGTACTTTAAAAAACTTTTTTACCTTTGCCCATCAAATGAAAATTCAATCACATAACCATCATCATTCTCTCGCACAGGCGAGCCGATGAGGTTTTGTGTAAAAACAATAAATCAAATCTAGGGCTTGCCGAATAGGTAAGCCCTTTTTGTTTTTAATACCTTTAAAATATGAAACTAAAAATTGCAATTCAAAAATCAGGACGTCTTTACGAAGATTCAATTAAGATACTTCGTGAGTCAGGCATTGAGCTCAGTAACGGACTGAACAAACTCCGTTCAGAAGCATATAATTTTCCGCTGGAAGTTTTGTTTTTGCGCGATGACGATATTCCACAATACGTAGAAGACGGTGTTGCCGATGCGGGAATTGTAGGCGAAAATATTATTTACGAGACCAACAAAAAACTGAAAGTGGTGGAGAAACTCGGTTTTGGAAAATGCCGTTTGTCCATTGCTGTTCCGAAGAATGCGGAATACAAATCCATCAAAGAACTTCGTGGAAAAAAAATTGCAACGAGCTATCCTGTCATTCTTTCAAAATATCTGAAGAAGAAAAAAGTGGAGGCGAAGATTGAAACGGTGAGCGGTTCGGTGGAGATTGCGCCCAGCGTAGGATTGGCTGATGCGATTTGTGATTTGGTAAGTTCAGGAAGCACATTGTTTGCCAACGGTCTCAAAGAAACGGAAGTTGTGATGAAATCAGAAGCCGTTTTTGTTTCAGGAACAAAATTAGACAAAGAGAAATCTGCTATACTGAAAAAATTATTGTTCCGAATTAAAGCTGTGAAGAAATCCCGCCACAATAAATATGTTTTGCTCAATGCTCCAAATGAAAAGCTGGATGCTATCTGTAAAATCCTTCCGGGAATGAAAAGCCCTACCATATTACCTTTGGCAGAAAAAGGATGGAGTTCTTTGCATTCGGTAATTGATGAAGAAAAATTCTGGGAAATAATTGAGCAGTTAAAAGACAATGGAGCACAGGGAATTTTAGTTGTACCGATTGAGAAAATGATAGTGTGAAGCCCATCCCCAACCCTTCCCCAAGGGAAGGGAGAAAGAAAAAACAGATGATGCAAATAATTAAATACCCGAAACGAAATGAATGGGCGGAATTGCTGAGGCGTCCTTCAATGGATTCTTCTGCACTGGAAAATTCTATTCAGACTATTTTGAATGATGTGAAGGAGAATGGAAATTCAGCATTACAGAAATATTCCCGTCAATTTGATAAAGTAGATTTTGATCCCAACCCCCTCTCCTTCGGAGAGGGATGGGGTGAGGCCATTTCCAAAGAATTAAAATCTGCCATTCAGTTAGCAAAAAGAAACATTGAAAAATTTCACCTCGCACAAAAGGAAAAAGTAATAGTGATTGAAACGGTTAAAGGAGTAAAGTGCTGGAGGAAATCTGTTGCAATAGAAAATGTCGGGCTGTATATTCCCGGAGGAAGCGCACCCTTATTTTCTTCAATACTAATGCTCGGAATTCCTGCAAGAATTGCCGGATGTAAAGAAATTATTCTTTGTACTCCTTCCGCGGACGATACTATATTATATGTAGCAAAGCTGGTTGGCATTAAAAAAGTTTTCAAAGCAGGAGGAGCACAAGCGATTGGAGCGATGGCTTACGGAACAGAAACTATTCCGAAAGTGAATAAGATATTTGGTCCTGGAAATCAATACGTGACCTGTGCGAAACAATTAATACAGAAAGATGGCATCGCCATAGACATGCCTGCGGGTCCTTCCGAAGTTGCGGTGCTGGCGGATGAAAGTTGTATTCCTGCGTTTGTAGCTTCTGATTTACTTTCTCAGGCAGAGCATGGAGCGGACTCACAAGTGATTTTAGTTTCTGATTCTGAAAAAATAATTCAGGGAGTTCAAAAGGAAATATCGCTTCAATTAGAAAAACTTCCCAGAAAAGAAATTGCAATGAAGGCACTACAGAACAGCAAAGCAATTCTTGTCAAGAATAAAAAAGAGGCAATTGATTTGCTGAATGAATATGCGCCTGAGCATTTGATTGTTTCCTGCAAGGATGCTGATAAACTTGCAACGAAAGTAATTAATGCAGGCTCTGTTTTCATCGGCAATTATTCTCCTGAAAGCGCAGGTGATTATGCATCGGGGACAAACCACACTTTGCCAACAAACAGTTATGCAAAATCTTATAGTGGGGTTTCATTAGACAGTTTTGTGAAGAAAATTACTTTTCAGAAATTATCGAAAGAGGGATTGAAAAAAATCGGCAAGGCAGTTGAGCTAATGGCAGATGCAGAAGGATTAAATGCTCACAAAAATGCTGTAACAATAAGATTGAATAAAAATGTTTGATTTAAATAAAATAATACGAGAGAACATAAAAAATCTTGTTCCTTATTCCTCTGCAAGAGATGAGTTCAAGGGAGAAGCAAGTGTTTTTCTGGATGCGAACGAAAATGCACATGGCTCTCCGCTGGAGAAAAACTACAACCGCTATCCTGACCCGCATCAACTAAAACTGAAAGAAAAGATTTCAAAAATAAAAGGAGTACCTGTAAAAAATATTTTTCTCGGCAACGGAAGTGATGAGGTGATTGACATTCTTTACCGAGCTTTCTGCAATCCCGGTAAAGACAATGTAATTCTCCTTCCGCCAACGTACGGAATGTTTGAAGTGTCGGCAAACATCAATGATGTTATCATAAAAAAGGTTTCGCTCACAGCAGAATTTCAATTAAATGCTGAAGGAATTTCCGAAGTCGTGAACGATAATACGAAACTGATTTTTCTCTGCTCTCCGAACAACCCAACAGGTAATTCATTAGAGAGAGAAGACATAGAATTTATCCTGAATAATTTTAGAGGTATTATGGTGATTGATGAAGCGTACATTAATTTCTCAAAACAGAAAAGCTTCACTCCTGAGCTAAATAAATATTCCAATCTCGTTGTGATGCAAACACTTTCCAAAGCATGGGGAATGGCTGGGTTGAGAATCGGTATGGCGTTCGCGAGCGAAGAAATTATTTCCGTGTTCAACAAAATAAAGCCGCCTTACAATATTAATGAGGCTTCACAGCAACTTGCGATAAAAGCTTTGGATAATATTGAACAAGTGAATAACTGGATAAAAGAAATTGTAAATGAAAGAGAAAAGCTGACGAAGTCACTTGCTGATTTTTCATTCGTGCAAAAAATATTTCCCAGCGATGCAAATTTTCTCTTAGTAAAAACTACCGAGCCGAAAAAGATTTACAAATATTTAGTTGGGACGGGGATTATTGTGCGCGACAGAAGTAATATTGCTCTTTGCGAAGGTTGTTTGAGAATCACTGTGGGAACAAAAGATGAAAATAAAAAACTGTTAGCAGTTCTAAATCAATACAAATGAAAAAAGTTTTATTCTTAGACAGAGACGGTACTATCATCGTAGAGCCGCCTGTTGTATTTCAAATTGACACACTGGAAAAACTGGAATTTCTTCCTTTTGCAATTTCAACACTGAGGAAAATCAAGGAGGAATCAGATTTTGAATTTGTTATGGTTTCCAACCAGGACGGGCTTGGCACAAAAAAATACCCCAAAAAAACATTCAATCTTGTACAGGGAAAAATGCTGACAACACTAAAAAATGAAGGAGTAAATTTCTCGGCAGTTTTTATTGACAAATCTTTTGATGACGACAATTCTCCCAATAGAAAACCGCAAACCGGGATGCTGAAAAAATATCTGACGGGAGATTATGACTTAAAAAATTCATTTGTCATTGGCGACCGGCTTACCGATCTGAAGCTTGCAAAAAATCTTGGTTCAAAAGCAATTCTTATCCGTAATGCTCTGAATAGAAAAATGAAAGTTCCTGCTGAATTAAAAGAAGCACTCGCGTTGGATGCAAAGGATTGGAATGAGATTTACAAATTCTTTCATTTTCCCTCAAGAAAAGTTTCTCATATCAGAAAAACAAATGAAACTAACATTTACATTGAATTGGATTTAGATGGTAAAGGAAAAGCAAAAATATCTACCGGGCTTTCTTTTTTCGACCATATGCTTGAACAAATTGCAAAGCACGGAAATATAGATTTGAATATTTCTGCCAAAGGAGATTTACATATTGACGAACACCACACGATTGAGGATGTGGGAATTGCTCTTGGAGAATCTTTTTCAAAAGCGCTTGGAGATAAAAGAGGAATTGAGCGCTACGGATTTTGTCTGCCTATGGATGATTGCTTGGCTCAAGTTGCTATTGATTTTGGCGGTCGCAACTGGATTGAATGGAATGCAGAATTCAAGCGGGAAAAAATAGGAGAGATGCCTGCGGAAATGTTTTTTCATTTCTTCAAATCATTTTCTGATTCCGCAAAATGCAATCTGAATATTAAAGCTGAAGGGACCAATGAGCACCATAAAATAGAAGCCATCTTCAAGGCATTTGCAAAAGCGGTTAAAATGGCAGTGAAAAGAGATAAAGACAATATGCAATTACCAAGTACAAAAGGACTGCTTTGAAAGTTGTAATCATAAAATACAACGCTGGTAATGTGCAATCTGTTCTTTTTGCGCTGGAAAGAATTGGCGTCAAAGGAATTTTATCTGACAATTCTCGGGAAATTCAATCAGCAGACAAAGTAATTTTTCCCGGAGTTGGAGAAGCCAGTTCGGCAATGCAATATCTGAAAGAAAAAAAACTGGATAAAGTGATTAAGAACTTAAAACAACCAACGCTCGGAATATGTTTGGGGATGCAACTCATGTGCAATCATTCTGAAGAAGGAGATACAGATTGTTTTGGAATTTTTCCAATGGAGGTTAAAAAGTTTTTCACAACTCTAAAGGAAGAAAAAATACCTCAGATTGGATGGAATACAGTTTTGTCTTTGAAAGGAAAAGTATTTGAAGGAATAAAAGAAAATGAATACATGTATTTCGTTCACGGGTATTATGCAGAGAAAGGGAACCATACAATTGCAACAACAAATTATATTTTGGAATACAGTTCAGCATTACAGAAAAATAATTTTTACGGAGTGCAATTTCATCCTGAGAAATCTTCTGAAGCCGGACAAAAACTCCTGGAGAATTTTCTAAAATTATGATTGAGATTATTCCGGCTATAGATATCATAGAAGGCAAATGTGTCCGCCTTTCGCAAGGAGACTATTCACAGAAGAAAATTTATAATGAGAGTCCTTTAGAAGTTGCAAAACAATTTGAAGATGCAGGGATAAAGCGCTTGCACTTAGTTGACCTGGACGGAGCAAAGAAAGGAACCATCGTCAATCAGAAAGTTTTGGAAAACATTGCCTCTAAAACAAAACTGGTTATTGATTTCGGAGGAGGCATAAAAACAGATGTTGATATTACGTCTGTTTACAATGCCGGTGCAAGCATTGCAACCATCGGAAGCATTGCTATAAAAAATCCTACGCTTTTTTTTATGTGGGTAAAAAAATATGGCTCTGAAAAAATCCTTCTGGGCGCTGATGTGAAGAACGAAAAGATTGTCGTAAGTGGCTGGACAGAACAAACTGAAATTTCTGTTATTAATTTCATTAATACAAATTCAGAAAAAGGAGTAAAAAATATTTTCTGCACGGATATTTCAAAGGATGGAATGATGCAAGGTGCGTCAATCGAATTATATAAAAAGATAAAAGAAGAAGTTCCCACCATTAATTTAATTGCTAGCGGTGGCGTCTCTTCGATAGAAAATATTGAAGCGGTTCGGCAGGCTGGATGTTCAGGTGCCATCATCGGCAAAGCAATCTACGAGGGAACTATTATATTATCCGACCTCAAACCTTACCTTTTCTAGTTTCCACCTTCTCCACTTAATAATTATTGGCATACTCATAAAACCACATTTTTTTGTCTTCGACTAACAAAAACATGGGGTTCGTTAATAAAAAGTAACACTTTTTTACTACATACCCCCTATTTTCTGTATACTTGCACCAGATTTATCAACTTATTATACATAAACTCTTAAACTTTCAACTAAAACATGGCAATTCAAAGATTCAAGGCGCTGGAAGAAGTGCTGAACAGAGTTCCGGTAAACGTGGAACTACCCAAAGCAACCGTATCCGAATTTTACGGAGAAAATGTTTTCAATAAAGAGACGATGAAGAAATGGCTTTCGGACGAAGCGTATAAAAGTGTTCTCTCCGCCATGGAACTCGGGACAAAAATTGACCGCAGCATTGCCGATGATGTGGCTTCGAATATGAAAGCATGGGCGATGAGCAAAGGTGTTTCGCACTACACGCATTGGTTTCAGCCGCTCACCGGAAGCACGGCAGAAAAGCACGATGCGTTCGCACAAAATATTGAAGATGGAAAAGCACTCGAGCGTTTTGATGGCGAACAGTTGGTTCAGCAAGAACCGGATGCTTCTTCTTTTCCGAGCGGAGGAATACGCAGCACTTTTGAGGCGCGCGGTTACACTGCATGGGATCCTACTTCTCCCGCATTCATCATCGGACAAACGCTTTGCATTCCTACCATTTATATTTCTTACACAGGCGAATCGCTCGATTATAAAACTCCGCTGTTGAAAGCAATTCACGCGTTGGATAAATCAGCAACTGAAGTTTGCCAGTATTTTGATAAGAACGTAACGAAAGTAAATTCTACACTTGGATGGGAACAGGAATATTTTCTGATCGACACTGCGTTTTATAATGCTCGTCCCGATATTGCTTTCACCGGCAGAGCACTTTTCGGAAACGAGGGCGCAAAAGGTCAGCAACTCGAAGACCATTACTTTGGTTCGATTCCAGAAAGAGTGCTTGCGTATATCCGCGATTTTGAAATTGAATGTTACAAATTAGGAATCCCCATCAAGACACGCCACAACGAAGTTGCGCCCAACCAATTTGAGTGCGCTCCTGTTTTCGAAGAAGCAAATCTGGCAGTTGATCACAATCTTCTTTTGATGGACATGATGGAAAAAGTTGCGCGCAGACACAACTTCCGCGTCCTCTTGCACGAAAAACCTTTTGCGGGAATTAACGGAAGCGGAAAGCACAACAACTGGAGTCTTTCAACCAATACAGGAAAAAATTTGTTATCACCGGGAAAAACTCCTAAGACAAATTTGCAGTTCCTTACTTTTTTTGTGAACACAATTAAAGCGGTGCACGATAATGCTGATTTACTCAGAGCAGGAATTGCATCAGCAGGAAACGACCACCGCTTAGGCGCGAACGAAGCTCCTCCCGCAATTGTTTCCATCTTCATCGGCACACAGCTTACAAAAGTGTTAGAAGACATTGAGAAAAAAGTGAAGACAGGAAAAATGACTCCGGAAGAAAAGACAGCATTGAAGCTTAACATCGGAAAAATTCCTGAAATACTTTTAGACAACACAGACAGAAACAGAACTTCTCCGTTTGCATTCACCGGAAATAAATTTGAGTTCCGCGCTGTTGGTTCATCGGCAAATTGCTCTCAGGCAATGACGATTCTGAATACGATTATGGCAAATCAGCTCAATCAGTTCAAAAAAGAAGTTGACGCTTTGATAAAGAAAAATGTGGAGAAAGATGAAGCCATCTTCCGCGTTCTGCGTGATTATATTATCGCTACCAAAAAAATCCTCTTTGAAGGAAACGGTTATGGCGAAGAATGGGTGAAAGAAGCGAAGAAGCGCGGACTTTCCAATATCAAAACAACTCCTGAAGCGCTGAAAATTTTCACGCGTAAAGAATTCGTGAAGCTGTTTGAACAGAACAACATCATGACCGAACGCGAACAATACGCGCGCTATGAAATTCATCTGGAAACGTACATGAAAAAAATTCAGATTGAATCACGCATGATGGGAGAAATTGCGTTAGGACAAATCATTCCTTCCGCCATAAAATATCAAACTACCCTTCTTGAAAATGTGAAAGGGCTGAAGGACTTAGCCCCGGCCCTAAAGGGAGAAAACGGAATAACAGTTTCGCAAAAAGCAAAAACAAAAAAAGCGGTGCTTGCCGGTGCAGAAGAGTTTTCTCTTGATTATGAAATTCAAAACTCCCCTTCAGGGGTCGGGGGCTTCTCATCTCTCGCTGGATCCCAGATGGAAACCATCCGTGAAATTTCTGAGCGGGTTTCGTCCATTCAGAAAAATGTTTACAAAATGATCGAAGCGCGCAAAAAAGCAAACGCTTTAGAAGATGCTCATGAAAAAGCAACTGCTTATTGCGAATATGTGAAACCTTATTTTGATGAGATTCGTGAACATGCTGATAAATTAGAATTCATTGTGGATGATGAATTGTGGGCTTTACCTAAATACAGAGAAATGCTCTTTACCCGTTAATTCTGCTTTAACAGACCAACGTTCATAAGTTAAAAACCCCATCTTCCTGAGGAGGATGAGGTTTCCCTTCCTTTGTTTCGACAAAGAACATGTATATATCGGTGAATTACATATATTTGCCGACTAAATTTGCTAATTCAAACAAAAAAACTATTTTAGCACCCTCTTTTCAAGAACCCACCCGTCTTCTGACGGAACAAAACATTGTCATGATGAAAATGCATAAACGAATCAGCTTATTTGTTTTCGCACTTCTTATTTGCGCAGGCGCAAATGCGCAGAAGAATTTCTACAAGGAAGCGGAGAAAAAATACAACTCTTTTGAGTATTATGGTGCTATAGATTTGTATAAAGCAGCATACAAAAAAGCTCCTAAAAAATTAAAACCCGAGTGCCTCTGGAAAACAGCTGAATGCTATCGTTTGATTAATGATATTAAGCAAGCAGAAATTTATTATCAGAAATCCATCAAGGCACAGTGCTCCGAGAAAACACTCGCACAGTTATATCTTGCCGATATGCAGAAAATGCAGGAGAAATATCCTGAAGCAAAAGCCGAATATGAAAAATACGCGAAAGAAGTTCCATCCGACAAACGAGGAGATAATGGAGCGAAGTCATGCGAACTTGCGCAAAAATGGAAAGACAATCCCACCAGATACAAAGTAGAAAATATGGTGCAGATAAATACCAAAGACTGGGATTACTGCCCTATGTATGCTGAAAGAAAAAAATACACCACTCTTCTATTCTCTTCTACGCGTCAAGGCGCTACCGGTGAGGTTGATGTCAATGTTGGTCAGTTGTATGCGGATCTCTTCATGACAAAAATCGACAAGAACGGAAAATGGAGCACCCCTACTCCACTGCCAGTACCCATCAGCACGAAGAATAATGAAGCAGCGTGTGTACTCGATGAAAAAGGAAGCAATATGTATTTTACACTTTGTAAAACAGAAAAAAATAAACATCCAAAATGCCAGATTTACGGAACAGTTAAGCGAGGGCAGACTTGGGATGAACCAGCACTTCTTCCATTCAATATTGATTCATTCAGTTATGGGCATCCTGCTTTAAGCAAAGATGAAAAGGTTATGATTTTTGCATCTGACTTAAGAGATAGTTTGAACCCAGGTTACGGAGGTTTGGATTTATACTACTCGCTCTTTGATACCAAGAAAAAAGAATGGGGTCAACCCGTGAATCTTGGTCCGGATATTAATACAGATGGAGACGAAGCTTTCCCTTTTCTTCACTATGATGGAACTCTGTATTTTGCTTCAACAGGGCATCTCGGTATGGGTGGTTTTGATATTTTCAGAGCAAGTGCGAGTGGAACCAATAAGTGGACGAAGCCTGAAAATATGCAGTACCCGATCAATTCTGCTGGCGATGACTTTGCTGTTGTTTTTGAAAGCGAACATGAGCGTGGATACTTCACTTCCAACCGCGCTGGCGGAAAAGGTGGAGATGATATTTACTCTTTCATTCTTCCTCCGATGCTTTATATGCTGGAAGGTTATGTAACAGAAGAACTGACAAAACTCCCTGTTCCCGGAGCAACTGTAAAACTTGTTGGCTCTGATAATACGTCCTTCGAATTAAAATCGGACGTGAAAGGTTATTACAAGTATGAGACAAACGGACAAACTCGCTATATCAATTCAAACACCTCTTATGTGGTGAGCGCATCTGCTCTTGATGTCAAAACTCCGGACTTTCCTGATGCCCTTCTCGGAAATCCAAAAGCAAAAATCACAACTGTTGGATTGAAAGAGTCAACTAACTTCCGTCAGGATTTTGTTCTAAAGAAAATCGTAAAGGAGATGAGAATGCCTCTTGTATTATTCAATCTCGATATGTATGATTTGTCGCATCCATCCAATCCAAAAGATTCTCTCGAGTTTCTTGTTAAGGTCATGAGTGAAAGTCCAAACATTACCGTGGAACTTTCAGCACACACAGATTATCGTTCAGATGCAAAATATAATCAAACACTTTCATTTAATCGTGCAAAAACCTGCGTAGATTATCTGATTGCCGAAAAAGGAATTGACCCTAACCGACTTTCTCCTGCAGGATACGGAGAAAGCCGCCCTTCTGAATTGCAAACTGACATAACTCTCCCCAGCGGAAAAGTAGTGCCCGCAAAAACCATTCTCTCGCAAAAATGGATTGATAAGAATTACCCTGAGAAAAAAAATAAAGATGATTACGAATTCCTCATGCAGATAAACCGAAGGGTTGTATTCACCATCCTGAGAAAAGATTATGTTTCATCAGGAACAACTGATGGTCCTAAAACTGCACCTGAAATTAAAGTTACCAAGAGCACTTCCGAAGGGGGTGAAGGCGATGATAAAACAGAATGGGACGAATAAAAACCATTACAATATTTTTTCTGGAAACCCCGTGCATTTTTTGTGCGGGGTTTTTAGTTCCTGATAAATGAATATTTCAAGATATAATCAAAGAGGAGTTTCCGCATCAAAAGAAGATGTGCACAATGCCATTAAGAAACTTGATAAAGGAATTTTCCCGAATGCCTTTTGTAAAATTGTTCCTGATTATTTGAGCGGAAGCAAAAGCCATTGCATAGTGATGCATGCCGATGGCGCAGGAACAAAATCTTCTCTTGCCTACATATATTGGAAAGAAACAGGGGACATCTCCGTTTGGAAAGGAATCGCACAGGATGCACTGGTGATGAACATTGACGATTTGCTTTGCACAGGGGCGGTAGATAATATTCTTATCTCAACCACCATCGGCAGAAATAAAAATTTGATTCCGGGAGAAGTAATTTCAGAAATCATAAGTGGAGTGGAAAAATTTTTAACAAAGATGCGCAAGCACGGAATTAATATCCGTTCCACAGGAGGAGAAACTGCCGATGTGGGCGATGTGGTTCGCACAATCATAGTCGATTCAACCGTCACTTGCAAAATGAAACGCAAGGATGTAGTGGATGAAAAAATAAAAGCGGGGAATGTAATTGTCGGACTTTCTTCTTTTGGAAAAGCAAAATACGAAGACGAATACAACGGAGGAATGGGAAGTAACGGCCTTACTTCAGCCCGCCACGATGTGTTTTCAAAAATCTACGCTGAAAAATACCCAGAGAGTTTTGATCATACAATTCCGAATGAAGTTATTTATTCGGGAACAAAAAAACTTACTGACTCAACAGAAGTAAATGGAGTGGATGCAGGAAAATTGGTTTTATCTCCAACCAGAACCTACGCGCCCATCATCAAAAAAGTTTTAGAAAAGCACAGAAAAAATATCAATGGCATTATTCATTGCTCTGGTGGCGGACAAACCAAAGTTTTGAAGTTTGTGAAAGGCGTACATATTATAAAGGATAAGCTTTTTGAAACCCCTCCTCTCTTTAAATTAATTCAGCAGGAAAGCAAAACAGACTGGAAAGAAATGTATCAGGTCTTTAATATGGGGCACAGAATGGAAATCTACACGGACGAAAAAACTGCTTCACAGATAATCTCTGTTTCAAAATCATTCGGTGTGGAAGCGCAAATCATCGGAAGAGTTGAAAAATTCTTAGACAAAAAAAATAAATTAACTATAAAAAGTACGCATGGCGAATTTCAATATTCGTAACATTCGTACCAGATACGTTATTAGTAACCATGGAAATCCTTGACAGACTGGCATCCCTTAAAAATCGTTTTGAAGAACTGGAAAGAAAACTTTCCGATCCGAAGATCCTATCGGACATGAAACTGTTTGCTAAACTGAACCGCGAATACAAAGAATTGAAAGAAGTGGTGAGTGCATATCACGAATACAAAAACATCATAGATAATATTGAAAGTTCAAAAGAGATTTTCAAAAAAGAAAAAGATGAAGAACTTCTTTCCATGGCGAGAACCGAAATTGACGAACTAACTCCGAAGAAAGAAAAGATGGAGGAATACCTACAGCAATTGTTGATTCCGAAAGATCCTGAAGATGCGAAAAATGCTGTGGTGGAAATTCGCGCAGGAACGGGAGGCGATGAAGCAGGTTTATTCGTTGGAGATTTATATAGAATGTACACACGTTTCCTCGACAAAAAAGGATTTAAGTATGAAACAGTGGATAGTTCTCCGAGCACGCTGGGAGGATTCAAAGAAGTTATCATTGAAGTCACCGGAGAAAATGCATATGGCACTTTGAAATTTGAGAGTGGAGTTCACCGCGTTCAGCGTGTGCCTGCTACGGAACAGCAGGGAAGAGTTCATACTTCTGCAGTGTCGGTTGCGGTTCTTCCTGAAGCGGAAGAAGTGGACGTGCAGATAAATCCTGCCGACATAGAAATTCAAACTGCGCGTTCGAGCGGTGCGGGTGGACAGAATGTAAATAAAGTTGAAACGAAAGTGATGCTCACGCACAAGCCAAGCGGAATCGTCATCACTTGCCAGGAGAGTCGTTCGCAATTGGACAATAGAACGAAAGCAATGCAGATGCTCCGCACAAAATTGTATGATGCTGAATACAAAAAGCACATGGATGCAATCGCGAAAAAAAGAAAGACGATGGTTTCCACAGGCGATCGCTCAGCAAAAATCAGAACTTATAATTACGCACAAAGCAGAGTGACAGATCATAGAATCGGGATGAGCGTTCACAATCTTCCTACTTTTATGGCGGGAGATATTCAGGATATGATCAACGCATTGCAGGTAGCAGAGAATGCAGAGAGATTGAAAGAAGGCTCGGCTGTTTGAGGCAAATGCTGCTGGCAACTGGTTTCTTGCAACTGGCTAAACAACAAAACACATGAGTTATAAAAATCTTGAGGTTTGGCAAATAGCCAAGGAAGTTTCCATTGACATTCATAAAATGACCTTGACTGAACTTCCGAAATTTGAAATGTTTGAAGAAGGAAGTCAAATCAGGCGCAGTGCAAAATCAGTGCGCTCAAATATTGTAGAGGGATACGGACGAAAATTTTATCAGCAGGAATATTACCGATTTCTCACTTTTGCAATTTCTTCCAATGACGAAACCATTGACCATCTTGAGACATTATTTGAAACGGAATCCTTGAAGAATAAAGAATTGTATGATAAGTTGCACGCACGATTAGAAACTCTTGGAAAAAAATTAAACCTATTTTTACAAAGTTTCAATCGTTAAGTATATTCGCTGTTGCCAGTTGCCAGCCACCAGAAGCCAGAAGCATGACAAAAGAAGAATTATACAAAAATATTCAGAGTAAGGAATCATTCCTGTGCATTGGATTAGATACCGATTTGAAAAAAATTCCTAAGCATCTTCATAAATCCTCCGACCCGATTTTTGAATTCAACAAACAAATTATTGACGCAACTCATGATTTGTGCGTGGCATACAAACCCAACATTGCCTTTTATGAATCCATCGGAAGTGCAGGATGGGAATCACTGGAGAAAACCGCTGACTATTTAAAACAGTTCAAAGATATTTTCACCATCGCTGACGCAAAGCGCGGAGATATTGGAAATACTTCCTCCATGTACGCTCAGGCATTTTTCGGCTCTATGGATTTTGATTCGATTACCGTTGCTCCATATATGGGTGAAGATTCCGTTACTCCTTTTTTGCAGTATGAAGGCAAGTGGGTGATTCTTCTCGCGCTTACTTCTAATAAAGGAGCAAATGATTTTCAGACCGAGAATGAATTATATAAAACCGTTCTGAAAAGATCTCAGCAATGGGGAAGTGCGGATAACATGATGTATGTAGTGGGCGCAACCCGGGCAGAAATGCTTGCTGATGTAAGAAAAATTGTTCCTGAACATTTTCTTTTGGTGCCGGGCGTTGGCGCACAGGGCGGAAGTTTGCGCGAAGTTGCCAAATACGGAATGAACAAACAATGCGGGTTGCTTGTGAACTCTTCCCGAAATATTATTTACGCAAGCGATAAAGAAGATTTTGCTGTGAAAGCAAGAGAAGAAGCGATGAAGATGCAGAAGGAGATGGCTTCCTTATTATAAGATTTCCTTTCGTAAATTCGTATCCACTAGTTAGTCGTCATTCCATGAAACGGACAGACATATATAAAAATGTTAACAAATTTATATCTAAGTCAAATCCAGAGGATCGTTATACATCGTTTGACTATTGCTACAACTATTTTCGAACAGCAACGCCAAACAGTTTAACAAAAGACACTGAAAAAAGTTGCCTAACACTTGGCTTTTATTTAGCAAGTTGGGGAATGTTTAGGGGATCAAGTTTCCTCTTACAAAAAAGCGTCCGACATTTTCAACCAACAATTGAGTACATCGCAACGGTAGATAAATTCGCTTGGTCAATTGATGTGAATAACTACAGCGAACAAAACATTCAGACAATAATTAAAATATACAACGACATTAAAGGGCACCTAATTCAAAGCAACAACCAAGACCTGACATTAATAACAAAAATATTACTTGGTGTATTTGGATTTATTCCAGCTTTCGACAGTTACTTCTGCGACACCTTCAGACAAATTTCCAAAGGGCAATGTGGCTTTAGGAAAGTAAATACAAAATCGTTGACTTTCATTCGACAATTTTACGAAGCAAATCGCGTGACAATAGACAAATTATCCAAAGACACATTTACGACTGACTTTACAACTGGACAAAAGACAAGGACGAATTATCCGAAAGCAAAAATCATCGATATGTACGGCTTTACTGCCGGACTAAAATAAAAAACGAACGCCAACTCGCAAAAGATTATCCGAACCATGCAAGAAGAATTCCTCTGGCATATCTGGAAGTTCCGTTTGTTTGATAATAAAGATTTGCAAACCACTTCGGGAGAAGAAATTAAAATCCTGAAAATCGGAGAACATAATTCAGATTCGGGCCCTGATTTTTTTAATGCGAGAATTAAAATTGGCGCAACCGAATGGGCAGGCAATGTGGAGATTCACGCCAGCGCTTCCGACTGGCACAAGCACAAGCACACCACCGACAAAGCATACGATAATATCATTCTTCATGTGGTGCATGAAGCGGATGAAAAACTTTTCCGAAAAAGCGGAGAAGAAATTCCAACACTGGAACTCAAGAAAAGAATTCCTCAAGATGTTTACGGAAAATATTTGCAATTCAAATCCAGCAAAGACTGGATTCCCTGCGAGAAACAGATTTCATCTGTAGATAAATTCACGCTCAACAACTGGATTGATCGGTTGCTTGTCGAACGGTTGGAAAGAAAATCAAAAGCCATCACCGATTCGCTTAAACAAAACAAAAACAACTGGGAAGAAATTTTGTATCAAATGCTCGCCCGCAATTTCGGACAGAAAATCAATTCAGAGCCGTTTGAATTGCTTGCAAAGCAATTGCCTGTTTCTATTCTGGCAAAACATAAAAATAATTTAGGACAGATAGAAGCATTGCTTTTTGGAACATCTGGGATGCTGGACCCCTCTCCATCTCTCCCCAATGGGGAGAGGGCGCATGACGAATATTATTTAGAGTTGCAAAAAGAATATAAGTTTCTCAAGAGTAAGTTTAAACTAAAACCTATTGAGCCATCCCTATGGAAATTTATGCGGCTTCACCCTCCCAACTTTCCAACAATTCGTATTTCACAATTCGCGAATCTGATTTATAAATCCTCACACCTCTTTTCAAGAATCTTAGAAGCCGCAACTGTAAAGCAGATTATTAATCTACTCAACACCGAAACCAGTGAATACTGGCAAACTCATTACCGCTTCGATAAACATTCTACTAAGAGAAAAAAGAAACTCGGCTCCGGCTCCATCAATACAATCATCATCAACACAATTGTTCCATTTCTTTTTGTTTACGGAAAAGAAAAAGGTCAGGAAAAATTCTGCGACAATGCTTTGTCCTTCTTAGAAAAACTTTCTCCTGAAAATAATTCCATCATCGGAAAATGGAAATTCATCGGAGTTTCCGCCAAATCATCTTACGAAACTCAGGCATTACTCCAACTAAAAAATGAATACTGTTCAAAGAAAAAATGTTTGGAATGTTCGGTTGGAAATACGCTGCTGAAATAATTTTACCTAACTTTGTCTTATGCTCAACGGCTTCCGAAAATTTATTGAAACTCCCCTCTTTGGTGTTTGCTCGTGGCTCGGAGATAAGATGGGAATTAAAGCTACCACCATTCGCTTGTATTTTATTTATGTTTCCTTTTTTACGTTCGGCTCCCCCATCATTGTTTATTTCGTTATGGCATTTATCCTTGAAAACAAAAATTATTTTAAGCCGAAAAAACATAAGCGTCCTTCCGTCTGGGATTTATGAAATCTTCGTATACGCATTTATATTTTTCATTCATTCGCATATTCGTACAAATTTGTTATTCGTAAATGAATCACTTCCGCCAATTCTCCCGCCTCTATATTCCGCTTGGAATTCTGTTCATCATCATTATCACGGGGATTTTTGGATTCATCCTCATCGAAAAATATTCTTTCATCGAAGCGTTTTACATGACCATCATCACGGTGGCAACGGTTGGCTTCGGGGAAGTACATCCGCTTTCTGACGCAGGAAGGTTGTTCACCGCATTTCTCATCATCATGAGTTTTGGTACTTTTGCCTACGCGATTACTTCCATCACGCGTTATATTGCCGATGGTGAGTTCCGCGAATATTTTAAAACGAAACGCTTGACAAACCAACTCGAAGAATTAGAAAATCATATCATCATTTGCGGTTACGGAAGAAACGGCAAGCAGGCTTCGCGTGTGCTGAGAAATCACGGGCAGCGTTTCGTTGTGATTGAACAGAAAGAGGAACCTGTACAATCCATGACCGAAAAATATCCTCATCTTGTTTTGAAAGGTGACGCCACACAGGATGAAATTCTTTTACAGTCCGGAATAAAACGCGCGCGCGCGCTGGTCACCACACTTCCGGTTGACGCGGATAATTTGTTCATCGTGCTTTCCGCACGCACGTTAAATCCGAAACTGAATATTATTTCCCGCGCTTCAGATGAAAACTCCGATAAGAAATTAAAAATAGCCGGAGCCGATCACGTCATCATGCCCGATATGGTGGGTGGCGCGCACATGGCTTCGCTCGTAATGAAACCCGATGTGGTGGAATTTATTGATTACGTCACGGGTGTTGGCGTTGACATCAACCTCGAAGAAATTACGTTCGAAAAGCTTCCTGACGATTTGCAAAATAAAACCATCAGCGAACTGGATGTACGCAACCGAAGCGGAGCCAACATCATCGGCTTTAAAACCCCGATGGGCGAATTCGTTATCAACCCATCTCCCGAAACAAAACTAATTCCCAACGCAAAACTTTTTGTGCTTGGCACCAGCGAACAAATAAACACGCTGAGAGAAATATTTTCCTGATGAAAATTCTTGTCACCGGTTCTAACGGACTTCTTGGTCAGAAAATAATTTATGGTCTTCTGGGCGATTCTCTGTGTCTTCTTCCCGATGAAATCAGAAAAAAAATAAAATCTGAAGTTCAGATTATTGCCTGCGGAAAAGGAGAAAATCGCCTCCACCGGAAAGACGGCTATGCTTATGAATCACTGGACATCACAAATAAATCAGAAGTAGAAAATATTTTTTCGAAACACAAGCCCGATGTAACCATCAACACCGCAGCGATGACCAATGTTGACGCCTGCGAAACCAAGCGCGAAGAATGCTGGCTGGCAAATGTGACCGCGATGAAATATATAGTTGAAGTGCTTGAAAAACTTGGAACTCATTTAATCCACATCTCCACCGATTTTATTTTTGACGGCATGAAAGGAAGCGCATACGATGAGAACGACAAACCAAATCCGCTTCATTATTATGCACTCTCAAAACTGGAAGGAGAAAAAATTGTCACGGCAAGTAAATTAAAATGGGCGATTCTCAGAACTATTATTGTGTATGGCGTTGTGGACGGAAACACAAGAAGTAATTTGGTTTTGTGGGTGAAAAATAATCTGGAACAGAAGAAAAAAATAAATGTCATCAATGACCAGTTCCGTGCTCCAACACTTTCGGAAGATTTGGCTCAGGCATGCATAATGGCTGCGATGAAAAAAGCCGAAGGAATCTTTCACGTATCGGGAGAAAAAACTTACAACATTCTTGAACTAGCCAACATAATTGCAGATTTCTGGAAACTGGATAAATCCTATATGAATTCTGTCACATCCGAACAACTTAACCAGCCGGCAAAACGCCCATCACATACCGGATTTGTAATTGATAAAGCAAAAAAAATATTGGGATATACTCCTCGTTCGTTCCTTGATGGCTTAAAAATTGTAGATAAACAACTAAAGCAATAAACAATTCCTATGCTCGTTTAGAAATAAAATCACCCCCATGAAAACAATTATTTCTCTCAGCACATTCATCCTTGCTTCCTTCTTCTCATATGCTCAGAAAGTCTCAGATCTTTCAAAAGAATCAGGAAAACTCCAGTTCGGAATGCGCAGCACTTTCAGCACCTTCAACGATGACAATGCAAACGGAATGGGCGTTGGCGGGCAATTCCGCATCAAACTTGGAAGCCGTTTGAATACAGATTGGTTTGCTGATTACATCACCACCGATATTGGCGGACTTGCAAAGAGAACCGATTACCATATCGGCTGGTCGGTGCTTTATTATCCTTTCAACAATCAAATCAAAAAAGGCAAACTCACTCCTTATATTTTAGCAGGACATTGTTTTGACTGGACAGATGTAAAAAAGAACGGAGGAATTTATTCTGCATATAATGTTCCGCAAAAAAGATTCAGCTCTGCCGTTCAAAGCGGATTAGGTATGCATTATCATCTTGCAGATAATTTTGATGTATCACTAACAGCACAATACATGCTTCATTTAGGTCAGGATATTAATACGCATGTTTTCGATAACGAAATCACAGGTAAAAAAGACATTCTAATTACGAAAGAAGACTTAGGGCTGGAAGGACATCTTCTCATCAATCTCAGCCTGAATGTTTATATAGCGGATCTGTGGAACAAAAAATCTAAATAGAAAATGAAAAAAATATTTTTTCTCCTTATTGTTCTGAGCACATTCAAAATATCATTTTCTCAGGATGAAAAAACACAATACATCCGAAAAGGATTATTTCGCGCACAAGGAACAATTTCTCCAGGAATTTTATTGAAAGAGAATGCTTCAACGATTTCGCTTCATGGTGGATTGGAGTATTATGTTGCGGATAATGTTTCTCTGCGGGGAGACAGTTATTATTTTCTTCAGGCAAAAGACGGAAATGATTTTGCTCCCTTTGAATTCAATCATTCAATTTTTTCTGGCGCTTCTTATCACTTTAAAACAAAAAATCATTTTGACCCATACATTGCTATTGAACCGGGCATTGCTATTTCAAAAAGGAAATCCTACTCAGGAGTTATTGAATGTTTCACAACACCGTGTCCAGGTGAAATAGAGATTAATGGACGCGCAACTGCAAATCCTTTATTTTCATCTGCTATCGGCTTTAATTTCTTTTTTCAAAAATGGTTTCATCTATTCGGAGAAGTAAGATATGTCACCGGAAAAAATATTGCAGATGACTCTGCATTTCCAATAGCTTTACCTCCTGCTCCGCTTTCCCTGAACGAACTCAAATTCTCCTTCGGCTTGGGCTTTAATCTTAACCTGATAAAGAAAAAGGAATGATGGAAGATTGGAAGAATGGAATGTTGTATTTGACGCATCGTTCCAATATTCCATGCTTCCATTCTAACCTAAAATCGGAGTAATCTTCTCCTTGAAATCAGCGTAATCAGTTTAAGAAATATTATTATCTTCGCCTCCCTTTTAAAACAATAAGAAAATGTACGCTATAGTAGATATTGCTGGTCAGCAATTCAAGGTTCAGAAGAACCAACAGATCTTCGTTCACCGCCTCGAAGGAAACGAAGGCGATTCAGTCAATTTTGACAAAGTTCTCCTTGTAGATAATGAAGGAAAAGTGGATGTGGGAATGCCTAACGTGAAAGGCGCTTCTATCAGTGCAAAGATTGTTGAACATCTTAAAGCTGATAAAGTTCTTGTCTTCAAAAAGAAAAGACGCAAGGGCTACGCGAAGATGAACGGGCACCGTCAGTACTTAACTAAAATTGAAATTCAGGATATCAAATCCTAAACTTTTGACTTTATAACTTTTAACTTTAAAACTTATTTGTCATGGCACATAAAGCAGGTGAAGGTAAAACAAAGAATAACCGCGAGTCGCACAGTAAGCGCCTCGGCATTAAACTTTTTGGCGGACAGTTTGCCAAATCAGGAAACATTATTCTGCGTCAGCGCGGAACACAACATCATCCGGGTTTAAATGTAGGCATCGGAAAAGACCACACGCTGTTCGCTACTGCGGATGGAATTGTGCGTTTTAAGCGCAAAGCAAACGACCGCTCATTTGTATCGGTTGAACCGGCTCCGGCAAAATAAGGTCTGAAAAAATTACTTAATCTCCTGTCTTTAATTAGTCAGGAGATTTTTTATTTATGCTGACGCTGAACAAAGTTCAGGTCAGCATCCTGATGAAATCCGAGGGATTTCCGTCAGGATATACCTAAAGAATTTACATTTGCACCACTTATGCTTCAGTTAAATTACATACGCGAAAATAAAGACGATGTCATCACTCGTTTGGCTGTCAAGAATTTTGACGCGAGAGAACACGTTGAGAAAATTCTTTCACTTGATAGTGAAAGAAGATTTCTTCAGACAGAAATAGATTCCAGAAATGCTGAAGCAAATGAAAATTCAAGACGAATCGGAACTTTTTTTAGGAATGGATTGCAAGAGGAAGCCGACAATTTGAGACGTGTTTACGCAGAAGAAAAAGAAAAAATCAAAAAATTTGAAACAACATTAACTTCTACTGAAGAAGAATTGAATAAAGTTCTAGTTCTGCTTCCAAATGTTCCCAGCGCAAAAGTTCCCAAGGGAAAAACTCCAGCCGATAATGAGAATGTTTTTTCAGAAGGAGAAATTCCGAAACTTCCTGCGAACGCAAAACCTCACTGGGAACTTGCACAGCAATATGACTTGATTGATTTTGAGTTAGGCGTGAAACTTACAGGTGCGGGCTTTCCTGTATATAAAGGCAAAGGCGCGAAACTTCAGCGAGCACTGATTAATTTCTTTCTCGATAAGGCAACCAGTGCAGGCTATCTGGAAATTGAACCGCCCATAATGGTGAATGAAGCCAGCGGTTTCGGAACAGGGCAGATTCCAGACAAAGAAGGACAGATGTATCATGTTACGATTGATAATTTGTATTTAATTCCGACTGCTGAAGTTCCCATCACGAATATTTACCGCGACACGATTCAGAAAATTGAAGATCTGCCAATAAAAAATTGCGGATACACTCCGTGCTTTCGCAGAGAGGCGGGCTCTTACGGAAAAGATGTGCGTGGATTAAATCGTTTGCACCAGTTTGATAAAGTGGAAATAGTTCAGATTGCTCATCCCGATAAATCATACGATACACTGGAAGAAATGAGAAACTATGTCGCAGGAATTCTGAAACAATTGGAACTTCCCTATAGAATTTTGAAACTTTGCGGAGGGGATATGAGTTTTGCTTCAGCTCTTACTTATGATTTTGAAACTTATTCTGCTGCTCAGCAAAAATGGCTGGAAGTAAGTTCGGTTTCAAACTTTGAAAGTTTTCAGAGCAATCGCTCTAAGATTCGTTTCAGAGAAGGAAACGGAAAGCCTCAGCTCGCACATACATTGAACGGAAGCGCACTAGCTTTGCCGAGAATTGTTGCAACACTTTTAGAAAATAACCAAACTGATAAAGGAATAAAAATTCCGAAAGCACTTGTGCCGTATACAGGATTTGAAATAATTGCGTGATAAAAGACGTTCGACCCCGAAGGGGTAGTATGTGAATAGAAAATTTGCGTACTATTAATATTCGACTCCTTCGGAGTCAAACAACAGTAATAAAGTGAAACAAAACATCATCCACCAGAATTTTGCAGAAGCCACCGACATTCTCGCAAAGTTTGTTTCCAATCCTAAAAATTTCTCCGCGATTGAAAAAACCGGAAAGCTTTTTGTTGACTCTTTCATAAAAGGAAACAAAGTTATTTCTTGCGGAAATGGAGGATCTATGTGTGACGCTATGCATTTTGCAGAAGAACTTTCAGGCAGATTCCGCGAGAACAGAAAAGCGCTTCCTGCAATTTCGATTTCTGACCCTTCTCATATTTCCTGTGTGGCAAATGATTACGGATATGATTTTGTTTTTTCGAAATTCATTGAAGCAGTCGGCAACAGAGGTGATGTTCTTCTTGCCATCAGCACCAGCGGAAATTCTAAAAATGTTCTCAACGCAATTGCTTCCGCCAAGAAAAAAGGAATGAAAGTCATCGGACTCACAGGAAAAGATGGTGGTAAAATGGCTTCGCTTTGCGATATTGAAATCCGCGCTCCGTATTCAAAATATGCAGACCGTGCTCAGGAAATTCATATCAAGGTGATTCATTCTTTAATTCATTTTGTTGAAGAAAATATTTAATAACTGTCATTCCGAACACATGGGAGGAATCCCCTGATAACTTTCTGCTTCACATGATGAGATTTCTCGCTCAGCTCGAAATGACAAATCAAAAATAAAATGCTCGTCAAAACTTTTGGTTGTGCCGTTCACGGGATAAAAGCTACGCTTGTCACTATCGAAACAAATATTTCAGGAGGAGTATTTTTCTTCATGGTTGGTCTGCCCGACAACGCGGTGAAAGAAAGTCAGCACCGAATCGGTGCCGCTTTGAAAAATATCGGGCACAAAATTCCAGGCAAAGGCGTTACCATCAACATGGCTCCTGCCGATATTAAAAAAGAAGGGTCTGCTTATGATTTGACAACTGCCATCGGAATTCTTGCCGCTGATGATAAAATCAAAAGTGAACAATTAGCGGATTATATCATCATGGGGGAATTATCTCTTGATGGAGAAGTCCGTCCGATAAAAGGTGTTCTGCCGATTGCCATCGAAGCAAAAGAAAAAGGATTCAAGGGAATTATTCTTCCCAAACAAAACGCGAAGGAAGCCGCTGCCGTAGGAGATTTAGAAGTGTATGGAGTAGAAAACATTAAAGATGTAATTGATTTTTTCAACGGAGAAAAAACTCTTGAGCAAACGAAAATAAATATTGCCGAAGAATTTTATTCCCGTCTTGGAATGTCTGATTTGGATTTTGTCGATGTAAAAGGGCAGGAAAACATCAAGCGCGCTTTGGAAATTGCAGCAGCAGGCGGACATAATGTAATCATGATTGGTCCTCCCGGTGCCGGGAAAACAATGATTGCAAAAAGATTGCCGACCATTCTTCCTCCCCTCACCATCGAAGAAGCATTAGAGACAACTAAGATTCACTCCGTGGCAGGAAAAATGACAAAGGGCGCATCGCTGGTTACATCTCGCCCTTTCCGTTCTCCGCATCACACAATTTCTGATGTCGCTTTGGTTGGCGGAGGAAGTTTTCCCCAGCCGGGAGAAATTTCTCTGGCACATCACGGAGTTTTATTTCTGGATGAGCTTCCTGAATTTTCAAGAAATGTTTTAGAAGTAATGCGCCAGCCGCTGGAAGACAGAACAGTAACAATTTCCCGTGCTAAATTTTCTGTGGAATATCCTGCCAGTTTCATGCTGGTTTCAGCAATGAATCCTTGTCCATGCGGCTATTACAATCATCCGGAAAAAGAATGTGTGTGCGCTCCGGGCATCGTACAGAAATATCTCAACAAAATTTCGGGACCACTTCTCGACAGGATTGATATTCACATTGAAGTTACTCCCGTTGCTTTCAGCGAACTTTCCAGCGAAAGAAAAGCAGAGCCGAGTGAAAAAATCCGCGAGCGTGTGATTAGTGCAAGAAAAATTCAATCCAAACGCTTTGAGAATAACTCCGGTACTTATTGCAACGCGCAGATGAGCGCAAATGTTCTGCGTTCTATCTGCAAAATAGATGAAGCAGGGCAAACACTTCTTAAGAACGCCATGGAAAAATTGGGTTTATCTGCACGAGCTTATGACAGAATCCTGAAAGTAGCAAGAACTATTGCAGATTTAGATTCCTCTGAAACTATTCAAAACCAGCATCTTGCAGAAGCAATACAATACCGTTCCCTCGACAGGGATGGATGGGGAGGATAAAATATTTGCAATTGCTATTACCAAAATATTTATATCTTTGCCAAACTTTTAAAAAACATAACTAAAAAATCTCAACATGAAAAAGACAATTTTAATTTTATCTGCCCTTATTCTTACGGGTACTGGATTTTACGGATGTAAAAAAGGAGCAAATGACCCCACGATTTCTCTGCACTCACGTAAAGGAAGATTAGTAAACGACTGGACCCTTTCAGCTGGCACAGAAACTAATATTTCTGGCACAACAACTGACTTGATCACTTGGTCCGGTACGTCTGTAACAGAAACTTATACTTCTGGAGGTACCTCTTCAACAAGTATTGGTACAGGAAGCTATACTATGAGTATACTAAAGGACGGAACATGGAAATCGGATCAATCCATAACATGGACAGGTACACCTACTTTTATTTCTAAAATTACTTCAACAGGAACATGGAACTGGACAGGAAAAGTGGGTGAGTTAAAAAATAAATCTCAGGTTGTTTTTAAAACTCTTACAGAAACAGATTTATTTGGTTCTTCAACTGATACTTATTCTTATACTGGAGATAGTGGACCTACAGCGATTTGGAACATTGATGAACTGAAGAGTAAAGAATTGATTGTTATATGGGAAGGTACAAAACTTACAACATCAGGTGGCACTTCTACATCATCTTCTAATAAAGGAGAATATACTTGGATTAGTGGAAAATAATTTTTTCATAAAAACACAACAATGAAAACACTTTTAAAACTTAGTTTGGCGACAGTAATTGCGATTACTGCGGTGCTTTCTTTCTCTTCATGTGGCAAGTATGATGACGGTCCAAAAATTAGTTTAAAATCAAAAACTGCAAGAATTTGCAGAGAATGGATGGATCCCAGTTGCAGCACTAATTGCGGTACTATTGAATATAAAAAGGATGGTACTGTATATTCAAATGGCGCTATTGTTTCAGGTTATACTTGGAAGTTTTCCGGTGACAAAGAAAGCATAGAAGTAACCTATACCATAGGAGGTTTTTCGGGTTCAGCATCTGCCAAAATTTTGCGCCTTACCAGCAAAGATTTGTGGACGCAGGATACGGGAAGCAACACAATTGATAAATTATCTGCAAAATAGTTAAGAGGCATACTTAATTTGAAAACCCTGTTCGGTAAACGGACGGGGTTTTTTGTTTTACTTTTGTTTATGAAGATTCTAATCATACGTTTTTCTTCCATTGGCGATATTGTTCTCACCTCTCCAATAATCCGATGTGTAAAACAGCAGGTGAAAGAGGCAGAGGTGCATTACATCACCAAAAGGCAATTCACTTCAATTCTGGAGGACAATCCTTATGTAGATAAAATTTATTCGATTGATAAAAATGTTGCAGAGGTTTCAAAGGAACTTAAAAAAGAGAATTATGATTTTGTAGTTGACCTGCATCACAATCTTCGTTCAGCACAGATTAAATCCATGCTCGGAAAACAATCAAAATCATTTTCAAAATTAAACATTGAAAAATGGCTGATGGTGAATCTTCGCATCAATAAACTTCCGAATATACACATTGTTGACAGGTATTTTGAAACTGTAAAACCGTTAGGAGTTGAGAATGACGGCAAAGGGCTGGATTATTTCATTCCCAAAAAAGATGAAGTGGAAATTAAAACTCTTCCGGCAGAATTTCAGAACGGATATATCGGATTTGTCATCGGTGCAAAATTTTTTACCAAACAGTTGCCGATAGAAAAAATTGTTTCCATAATTCAAAAGATTAATCAGCCGGTTATTTTACTTGGAGGAAAAGAAGATGCTGAGAAAGCAAATTGGATTGTCTCAATACTCAATACTCAATACTCACATCTGGTCTTCAATGCGTGTGGAAAATATACTCTCAATCAATCCGCATCACTCGTAAAACAGGCAAGAAAAATAATCACACACGACACCGGGCTCATGCACATTGCTGCTGCTTTCAAAAAAGAAATTGTTTCTATTTGGGGAAATACTATTCCTGAATTTGGAATGTATCCTTATTATGGCGAAACGCAAATTACAAATTACAAATTACAAATTACAAATTTGAACTGCAGACCTTGCTCTAAACTTGGGTTTTCAAAATGCCCGAAAAAGCATTTCAGGTGCATGAATGAAATAGATGAAGAAGAGATTATTCATGCCCTAAAGGAAAAGGGTAAGGATGAAGGTTGAGGTTAAGGAGGATCCGCCCTCAACCTCAACCTTTTCCCTTAAGGGAACCTCTAAAAACTCATGAACAATAGAATAATTGAACAATAGAACAACGAATAGCGAAGTAAAATGCACAATACAGAACAAATCCGATGTTTCCTTACTTCTTCATTCGTTATTCAAATGTTCAAATGTTCGTTATTCGAGATGCCCTTAACCTTATTTCCCAAACAATGCTTTTAGTTCTGTAGCATCATCGGCTTTCATTCTTCCGGCAAGTATCAAAGCCAGTTGCCTTCTGCGCAAAGCGCCATCGAATCTGGTTTTTTCTTCTTCGGTTTCAGGAACAACAGGAAGTACAGGAACGGGCTTCCCTGCCAGATCAACCGCTACAAAAGTCAGAATCGCCTCGTTGCATTTTTTCTTTCCACCGCCAGTTGGATTTTCCACCCATACATCTACAAAAACTTCAATAGAGGTGTTAAACGTGCGAGACACTTTTCCTTCCAGCGTAACCACATCTCCAAGTTTCACAGGTTTATCAAATGAAACATGATTTACAGAAGCCGTTACACAGACTTTTCCGCAGTGGCGGTGTGCCGCAATGCCTGCAGTAATATCCATCCACTGCATCAATCGCCCACCGAATAATGTATTGAGCGGATTGGTATCGTTGGGCAATACCTGTTCGGTTGTGAGGCAGATACTTTCACGGGGAGTTTTTGCTTTAACCATAGTATTACTTTTTCCAAAGATAGAAATACTTATCTTTGGCACATGATTGCCTATGCCAATCCCTACCTGTTAGCGCTTCACATTATTTTTATCGTCATTTGGTTTGCAGGATTGTTTTACATCGTGCGCCTTTTTATTTATCATGCCGAAGCAGAGAAAAAAACATTGTCTGAAAAAGATATTCTTCAGCGGCAATATAAACTGATGGAAAAAAGATTGTGGTATGCAATCGCCTGGCCCGGCCTGATTGGCGCTTATATTTTCGGAACATGGATGGTGGTAGTGAATTTTGCTTTCTACATGGCTTCCCCATGGTTTATTCTGAAACTTGCTTTTATTCTGGGACTTGTACTTTATCACATACAATGTCATATCATGTTCCTGCAATTTCAAAAAGACAAAATAAAGTATTCTTCTTTCAAACTAAGGTTGTGGAATGAAGTCGCCACCTTATTTCTGGTTGCCATTGCATTTATAGTGGTGATGAAAGATACATTGAGTTATGTGTGGGGAATAATAGGTTTGCTGCTTTTCAGCGGAACCATATTCCTTGCTATCAGGATGTATAAGAAAAGCAGGGAAGAAAAAGTCCATTCCGGCCTTTCTGAAAGGAAGGAAAAAAATATATAACGTTTTTTCTTTTCCCTTTTTGGGAAATAAGAGTGGGGTTTTTATTTTACTTTCAACAGCAGCACCACTTCTTCAGATTTTTTGAGTTTCTCCACAAACAATTTCGAATTAAGAATAGCTGTAAAGCCAATCACCTTTTTTTCTGAATTGAAAACTGGTTTTAAGTTTGGATAGATATTTTTTGTGGATGCAGTAAGTTCTGCCACCGACTTAGGGCAATTATTGTAATCGGTAAAATAAAAAGGGCGGGCGCTCAGGAATTTATCTTCCCAGATATCCATCTGCATGATTTCCCAGCCAAAAGGAGTTTTAAAATTGATAAAATACTTTCCGGCATACTTAGTGAGAAGAACCCTGGCGCTCAGATGCAAAAGCGTATCGCGCATATTTTTTCCGGTGGAATCAATGCCAATAAAAAATATTCTGTCGTAAGTAATCTTTACAATTCCCGAAACAGGTTTGACAGGTCCCATCTTATCAATGCCGGAACCCAGTTTTGAGGAAATCAATTCGTTGAAGGCGCAGACGGAATGAAAAATACTGTCGCAGTCCTTTGGGTTCAGCTCTATGGTTCCTGAATCTTTTTTAACGCCAAGAATATCTTTCACCTCATCGTAATTCATATCCTTGCCGTTCACTTCCACAGAAAATCCGGTATCCTTCGGAATTATTTTATCGTATCGCACCTCGTATTTATCCGAAAACTCTTTTTTCCCTTTGTCGATCACATCATCCAGCGGAAGATAATTTCCGGCAATAACAGTGTCAAATCCCTGCACCTGAATGCCGATGGGTTTATCAAAATAAACCGGAAGCGGTGGTTTGCAGGAAGCAAACAAAAAAAGAAGCCCCACTCCAACTCTCCCCCAAAGGGAGAGAGAAGAAAAAATATTTTTTGCATTTCTCATTTATTGGTTTTTCCCCTTCCCTTGGGGAAGGGATAGGGATGGGCTTTTAATTTCTCATCAACCAGGCATCACTCTGAACTGCACGGATCTTCTCAAGTGCCTGAAGGGCTTCTTTACGTGTAGAGAATCCGCCATAAGAAACAAAACGAAGTTTCTTATCAATAATGGTTGCGTCATATCCTTGTTTCAAAAGTTTATTGTAAAATTTCTCGGCATTTTCAGGAACGGCAAAAGCTCCGCCAATGATGTGAAAATATCCGCGGGAAAAATGCTTGATTGATTTTGTTTTAACAACAGCCGTTTTATCATCCTGCAAACTCACCACAATCGGAATGTTTCCGCCAATCATGACGTTCAGATAACGCGTTGTATCATTTCTGCCCGAAGCAAGCAGATTGCTCACATTATCCTTTGAATCATCCCTATCAGGCAATTCGCCAGCAGCAGGTTGATAAAGAGCAACAGATTTTTCAGCAAAAGGATTCAGGTTGGCGAAGCTGGCATTCTTCAGCAAATCTGTTTTCAGAAAAACAAAAAGTAATGAAACAGCAATCAGCAGCGAGGCAGCAACAGCCATGTAGCGCGCCACAGGACTTCTTTTTCTGATAACCGTTTCTTTCTGTTCTTTTGATGGAACAACTATTTTGTCTTTTAGCTTTCTTTCAATCTTCCGCTCAATTGATTCGCGCTTGATGGCGGGAGAATAGAACGTGCCTAGCCCGAAAGAGTCAGAAAGATAATTTGTGGTTTCATCCTGTTCAAAAAGCAAGGTGTTTTCTTCTCTAAGATAAAATGTGCCGATGCGTTGCAAATCAAAACGTTTATTCACGCTTAATTCATTATTCATCTTCTCAACATATTCTGAAATGGCGCGGTTTGAATCCGAATAAGAAATATTTTCCGCCTGTGCAGCCTGATTGGCAAGCAAGCCATCGTTGTTTTTCAGGTTTCGGTTGAAGGAAATCTTTTTGAAAGGAGGAGAAAACCGGTGCTTGGAGGAATGAATGTTCGCAGAAGAATAATTGCACACAAATCCTCCGAAATCAGGAATGATTACGCAATCGTGCTCGAAGAGAAGTTCACTGATGTATTTTTCAATCGGCATGGCAATAGCTAAAGTACAAAATAAATTTCACCGAATTTCCCCTTGTGAAAGTAGTTGTCAAACGTGGCAGGCACAATATCAATCTTCTTTTCAGAAATCAAAAGTCGTTCAAGGTTGAATGTTCTTCCGTTGATAAAATACTGGTCGTGCTTTTCGTAATGATCGTTTTGTAATTGTCCTATTTCAATGGCGCTGTGTGGCGGAATTTCAAACCGGAAATGAGAAAACTTTTCAAGCGTGTCTGCCTTCACTTCTATAGGGGCTTTTTCAAGATTCACCTTGCCGCTTTTCTTTAAATCATACTTCTCCAGTTTCCCGTAATAATATTTCGGGTAATGAAAAATTGGAAAACTTGCAGGTGAATCCATTAGTTTCATTTCAACTGTAATAGTTTCGTTAGTGGTGTTTGCAATGTAAAACCTGCAAACCCAGGAACAACCTTGCAAAGAAAAAAAGCAAATAATAAGTAAAGAATAAAAAGCAGAAAGAAACAGCCGTTTCATTTTGAGAATTTCTTTAAAGCGTTCTTCAAATCCTCTGGCGTGTCAATGGAATGTGATTCGTGTTCGGTAAACTCAACTGCAATACGATAACCATTTTCCAGCCAGCGCAATTGCTCCAGCGACTCGGCAATTTCAAGAGAGGAGCGTTCCAGTTTGGTGACTTCCGCCAACACATCCGCGCGGTAGCCGTAAATACCTATGTGTTTGTAATAGGTGTGCATCTTCAGCCATTCGGTAAAATCTTCTCCTCTGTAATAAGGAATGGCAGTCCGGCTGAAATAAATCGCTTCCTTCTTTTTACTGACAATAAGTTTTATGGTGTTGTGATTGGTGAGTTCGTGAATGCTTGTTAACTTCATAGCGAGTGTTGCAATCTGGACATTTTTATCCTTAAAACAATTCGCTACTTTTGAAATCTGTTCGGGATGAATGAAGGGTTCATCGCCCTGAATGTTGATGACAGCGTCAAAAGAATCCCCCCTGCCCCCCTTTTTAAGGGGGAAAAATTTCTGAAGCACTTCATAACACCGGTCTGTTCCGCTTTCGTGTTTGTCAGAAGTCATCACCACTTTTCCTTTAAACTTTTTTACAGCGGATTCTATGCGTTTGTCATCGGTAGCCACCACCACTTCAGCAAGCGATTTGCATTTCTTCGCCTGCTCATACACGCGCTGAATCATCGGTTTGCCGTTTACATCAGCAAGCGGTTTGCCGGGGAAACGCGTGGAGGCGTAGCGGGCGGGGATGATTCCTAAAATTCTCATGGGGCAAAGGTATAGGGAAATAGGGAAATAAGGTTAAGATTGTTTTTTCGTAGTTTCGTGAGATGATTTTTAAATCCGGTATTAAGTATAACGTATCAAGTATTTTGTTGTTGATTGCCTACTGCCTGCTGCCTACTGCCTACTCTCCTTCTTCTCCTTCCTGCAAAGAAATTCTTCAAAACACAATTGCTTCGGTAGATAAAATACAAACGCTGAAGTTTCATCTGAAGTGCAACGAACGCTTTAACGGAAAACTTATTTCTATTGAATCGGAAATTAAAATGAACGCCTCTCCCAAAAAAGCATATATCTACCTGAAAGGACCTGAACTTTTATGGATAAAAGGAAAGAACAACGATAATGCCCTCGTGAACCCCGATGGCTTTCCGTACATGAATCTGAACCTTGACCCCATGGGTTCCATCATGCGCGAGAACCAGCATCACACCATCTATGAAGTCGGCTTTGATTATTTTGCCGGCATTATTAAAAATTCCATCGGCATAGTGGGAGAAAAGTTTGACGATTATTTCAAATACGGAGGAACACTTACCTGGAATTCTAATGAGTGTTACCTTATCACTGCGGAATATCCCTTTTTTAACTATGTGGATTACACCGTGCTGAAAGGCGAAACACTGGTAACGATAGGGCGCAAATTAAAAGTGAGCGATTACATGCTCCTCGAAATAAATTCAGGCAAGGTGAGCAATTACCACGATGTGAAAGCCGGACAGAAAATAAAAGTGCCCAATGTGTACGGCAGCAAAATGATACTCTACATTGACAAAGAACTGCTCATACCGCGCGTGATAAAAGTGTATGACGAAAAAGGTTTATTTGAATCGTACGAATACCACGATTTGCAGGTGAACATAAAAATTCCTGACGAAGAATTTACAAAGGACTATAAAGGATATGGATTTTGAATGAAAACTGAATAATGAATATTGAACAACGAATGTCGAATGTTGAAGTTTATACTATGCGCGGGATAAATTGTGACATTTTCATATATGGTACAGATAACAGATTGTTACAGATGTACAGAAATACAAATCCATACAGATTTGTATCAATTTGTATTTCCGTAAATCTGTATGGTTTTGTTATCTGTACCACTTGTAGAATGTACTAATTTATCCCGTTTTATGTATAGAAACATCCTCACTTCATCAGCACAACTTTTCTGCTCACCATGCCTTGCGCTGTTTCAATCTTTACAAAATATATTCCTTCGGGTTGAAAGGAAAGGTTAATTAGTTGATTGGTTAATTGGTTAATTGGTAAATCCAAAACCATTTCTCCAAACACATTATAAACTTCTATGCTGTTCATCTGCATACCTGCCCATGCCGCAGGCGGGTTTGCTAATCCGCTCACCTGCCCGTCCGGCAGGCGGGTCTGCACATTAAACAGCCCGCTGGTGGGGTTGGGAGAAACTGTAACAAATAGTTGTTCTGTAATTTCATTGATTGCATTTAGCACCGGGCACAGCCCTGTTACCTGCACGGGAACATTACTATCGGTGTTGTTTCCATTTCCGAGTTGACCATCTATATTGTATCCCCAAGCCCAAACCGTACCGCCATTCATCAGCGCAAGGGAATGATACCCTCCTCCTGCAATGGCGGTGATGCCTGTGAGAGAACTTACGGAAACAGGAACATTGCTGGCTGTGTTGTTTCCATTCCCAAGTTGACCAGCACCATTGTCTCCCCAAGCCCAAACCATGCTATCATTTTTCAGGGCAAGGGAATGATAATATCCTCCTGCAAGGGCGGTGATGCCTGTGAGAGAACTTACGGAAACAGGAACATTGCTGGCTGTGTTGTTTCCATTTCCAAGTTGACCAGCAACATTGCCTCCCCAAGCCCATACAGTGCTGTCATTTTTCAGGGCAAGTGAATGATACCCACCAGCCACAATAGCGGTGATGCCTGTGAGAGAACTCACTTGCACTGGAACATTGCTATCGGTGTTGGTTCCATTTCCAAGTTGACCAGCACCATTGCCTCCCCAAGCCCATACAGTGCCGCCATTTTTCAGCGCAAGGGAATGACCAGTTCCTCCTGCAATAGCAATGATGCCTGTGAGAGAACTTACGGAAACAGGAACATTGCTGGCTGTATTGTTTCCATTGCCAAGTTGACCATCGAAATTGTATCCCCAAGCCCATACCGTTCCATTATTTTTTAGGGCAAAGGAATGATACCCTCCTGCTGCAATGGCAGTGATGCCTGAAAGTCCGCTCACCTGCACGGGAATATTGCTGTCGGTATTGGTTCCATTTCCGAGTTGACCATCTATATTGTATCCCCAAGCCCAAACCGTGCTGTCATTTTTCAGGGCAAGGGAATGATACAATCCTCCTGCAATGGCGGTGATGCCTGAGAGAGAACTTACGGAAACGGGAACATTGCTGGCTGTGTTGTTTCCATTCCCAAGCTCACCAAAGAAATTGTTTCCCCAAGCCCTTACTGTGCTATCGCTGCAAATGGCAAGGGAATGAGACCCTTGATCTCCTCCCGCTGCAATGGTTTGAGCGGGAAGGGAAGTGAGAAGTAAGAAGTAAGAAGTAAGAAGCAAGAATGCGGAGAGTTCCGCTGGCGCGAGGATTCTTCCGTTGACGAATAATTTTGTTTTCATTCGAAAAGAATTATACCATAAAGTTAAAAAATAATGAGCAATGTTGTTACTTATTTCATTCCCCTGCCGAAATTATTCCATCATTCATCTATAAAATCTGCTCGCTGGTCTAAAAGACAGATGTTTTTCCAATCACCATACAATATTTCTTTTCCACCAATCGTTGTAGAAAAAAAAGTTTGGCACGATATAAGTTATACTGTAGGAAATTAAAAAATAAAAACAATTAAACTTAAAAGTCATGGCACTAACAGAAGCACAAAAACTCGCCTTCTCCGAATGGATGAAGGATGAGATGAAAGACCCCGGGATTCAAAAACAAATCAAAGAAGCAAAGCCGGGAGTAACCTTCGACATTGATGGCAACATTAAAATCCTCGAAGAAAAAGCAAAAACCTACGAAGGCGCTGAAGGAAAAATTACCGACCTCGAAGCCCTGAAGCAGAAAGCCGTGCTGGAAGCCAATGAAAAACTTGAGGGCTATTACAAAATTTCAAGCGAGTTAGTGGAATCTCTGGTTGGGCATTTGGGCAAAGACCATAAACTTTCTAAAATCCTGCGCAACAAACGTGATAGCATGTCGCTCGAAGCAGGCAGAGGACCCGAAAAGCCGCAAACTCCTTAATAAATAAAGCTCTTCCCTTCCGAATAATCATTCTTCCGCAGCGAAGAATGGCTATTCTCTTCCGAAGAACCGTTCTTCCCATTCGAAGAATCACTATTCCCTTCTGAAGAACCGTTCTTCCAGAGCGAAGAATAGCTGTTCCCTTGCGAAGAATCATTCGGCAGAAGGGATTTCTTCTGCTAAATCTTCACACTCAGCATAAACCCCGTAGGATTGGATTCTTATCCAACGGGGTAAAGGCAAAACTCCGTGGCGGCTGCACATCGCCCGGTTTCTGCCGAAGATTTTTTATTTACGCCACTTCGTATTCAACTTTTCTCGGATTCGGCATTTTGTGTGAAGCATCAAGGATTTCAATTCCAACAATGGAGCCGTTTTTATCATAATCAATGATAACTCCTGGCTTGCCTTCATCGCTTTCTTTGATTTTATTCTTGCTGAAAGAAATGTAAAGCACATCTACCTTTTTATCGTATTTAACCTTCATAGTATTTGCTGATTTTAGAAGTTCTGTAAACCGTAATTATAATGTTGGGTTTGATTTCCGTATTAACAAAAATACGAATTAACTATTTTCCATTTTCTCCTACTGTATTTCGGGGTGTACGACATTTTGCACTTCTCAGCGTTCTCTGCGGGCTGTTTCTTTGCGAACTCTGCGGTAAAGGCTGTTAAAAAATACAGTAACCGCAGAGAGCGCGGAGATTTACGCAGAGAACCGCAGAGGAATTGAGATAGGT
>JACRAM010000077.1 GCA_016213405.1 Bacteroidota bacterium | reverse complement strand
TAACAACGCATTTGCGTTATTGCCGCTACAATCTTGCATCGAGTTTTGTTTTTCATATCTTTGCTTTGTGTTTCGGCAGACAATTTTGCGCTTCGTAAATCGGCAACAACGCAATATGCGCGGAACGTTAGTGGCAACCCTTTAGCTTCGTGGACAGTGGCGTAGGAACTTGACACTTTTGAGCACTTAAAAACAAAAAAAGCGGGGGACAGTTTTGCAACGGCTGACAATCTCGCAGTAACTTGACAGCATTACAACTTAACACGGAGGACAAAAAAGAAAACAAAACCCACCCTTCGCATTTTTGAAAATTTATTTGCTCTCGCACAGTTGGCACATTTGCTTTTGCCCTTTTTATTTTTTTAATTGAATGGCAAAAGCAAAAGAGCCAACTTTTCCCTCCCGCAAAAAAAAATAATAAATCATTTGGAAATAAAACTATTGTTTATCTTTGACCCCGAATATCAATCATGCAGTCCATTCAATTTAATTAATAACCCGCCCTTTAAAACTTGGGGCACAAAATCAAACACGATGAAAAAAACAATTTTTACAATTCTCGCAGCGGTAATCTGTAGTGCTTTGCTCGCACAGGAAATACCGCTAAAAATTTCTTATCAGGGTAAACTACTGGAAAACGGCAGCCCTGTGAACGGAACAAAAAGTATTTTATTTACCATCGGTTCATGGAGTGAAACCAAAACTGTTACAGTAACAGATGGACTATATTCCGTAACTCTTGGTGACTTTACGCCTATCCCCGTAAGCACTTTTAATAACAGTTCAACGACTACCTTACAAATAACTGTTGCAGGCAGCCCGCTTAACCCGCAAACTGATATTCTTTCTGTTCCTTATTCTTACAAAGCGGAAAAATCTGTTGATGCAGAACAAATTGCAAGCAGGACGGTTTCAACAACTGCTCCTACTTCAGGGCAAGTTTTGAAATGGAATAGCACACAATGGGCACCAAGTACAGATAATACAGGCATCAGCAGTGAAACCGACCCACAAGTGGGTAGTAATACTCTAAACTATGCACCTTTGTGGGATGGCAGCGCACTTATTACCAGCCCTATCTATTCAGCTAATAGTAATGTGAGTATCGGAACTACAAGTACATCAAACGGTAAATTGAATATTTATGCTTCCAATACTACGGGACTTGATATACAAGCATATAATTATGGTATCACGGTTGAATCAACAAATAGCAGTGATGATGCAATTTATGCAAAGAACACATCAGGAGGAAGGGCTGGTTATTTTTTAGGGAATGTTCAGATACAAGGAACACTGTCCAAATCCAGCGGTTCATTTCTTATTGACCACCCTCTTGACCCCGAAAACAAATATCTATTTCATTCATTCGTTGAATCACCGGACATGATGAATGTTTACAACGGTAATATTACACTAAATAATAATGGAGATGCCATTGTTGAATTGCCTGAATGGTTTGATACACTTAATAAGGACTTTCGCTATCAACTAACCTGCATAGGAGGGTTTGCACCTATTTACATTGCAGAAAAAATATCTGACAATCAATTCAAAATTGCAGGCGGTACGCCCGGTCTGGAAGTTTCATGGCAAGTTACAGGAATACGGAAAGACCCCTATGCCGAACAGCATCGCATACAGGTTGAGGTTAAAAAAAGCGATAATGAAAAAGGACACTATCTGCATTACAAAGAATACAATCAGCCCATAGAGAAAAGTATTGAAGCGGTAAAAAATCCTGAAATATTACAAGAAGTAAAAAGTAAATAATCAGAACAAAAAATAAACATAAAATGAAATATATACAAATCATTGCTTTTCTGTTTTTCACGATACTTTTCGGAAACAGCAAAGCACAAACATACAGCCAGCCGGCAGAAGTTATCTCATCCGGTGGCGGAGAATCTACAGGGGGGAATTATTCCAATTTTGGAGTAATAGGCGAAACATTTGTAGATTATTCTGTTATTGGCGGAAATTACAATACATCCATTGGATTTCTTTATGCTTCTGATGCTGTTACAGGGATTGACGAAGAAAATTTTAATAATCAAATTATTAGAATTTTCCCCAACCCCACCCCCGGTAAATTCACTTTATCAATGGAACTAACCAAATCGGATGACTTTGAAATAAAACTGCTGAATGTAATCGGTCAGGTAATATATGAAGAAAACTTAGGCAGGGTTTTCGGCAAATACCAAAAAACAATTGAATTGAATGGTTATGCAAAAGGTGTCTATACCCTTGAATTGATAACAAAGGAAGGAATCTTAAATAATAAACTCATCATTCATTAAATCGTATTTCGGAAACCTGACCAAATTGCTAAACTATGAACTGCGATTGCTTTTGTGACTGCATAAACTGGCAGACATTCTGGACAGCTGTTGGGGCTATTGCTGCTACTGTGGGTCTTTATGGACTTTGGTACGGACAACGCCTTAAAACATGGAATGAATGTCAGAATATTTTTACTGACCCGGTTTTTTTAGTTGCTCGGACAATATTATTAAAGCTGATACCGGAAAATGATAATATGGAAATTGAATTGCCGGTTTTGAACAGGCGGAATTTGAAATCTCTGAGGGATGGATTCGGTATTACTGATTATAAAACCAATTATTCCAATGAGGAACGGAAAGAAATTCTTCAAACTATTGCATATTATTTATGCGGACAAATGGACAAGTTCTGTCATCTTGCCCCATCTGTTGGAGTATTACCGTTCACTGGTGAAGACAAAATGATAGCGGTCTGGTGGAACCCCATCGGAAAACTATGGTGGCTTCTTGAAGATGTTGTCCAACACGAACGGGATAGGTTACATTCGACAAAGAAATGGGATGAGTTTGAAAATATTGGAAAAAAATGCGCTAAGCGAATCGTTGAAATAGAACATGCAAAAATTGAAGAAGTTAGAAAATTCATTAATGAATCGTTGGGAATAAATGAAAAAGAAACAGATTAACTGACAAAAAAACGACTCAAACAAAAAAACTAATACTATATACAACCTTTTCCCGACTGCCCCGTATTCATCGGGGACTTTTTCGCATCTGGACAGAACTATTAACGGCAACTTTCGGCAGACAGCAGTCCCTTTCCCGACTATCTCGCATACCTTGACAACTTTTAACGGCATCTTTCGGCAGACAGCGTTTCCCGCCTTGACAACTTGCACCATCGGACAGCAAACAACAAACACCACCTTCCCGAATGGCACGCACATTTGCATTTGCTCCTTTTTATTTTTTATGGTTGATGAGCAAATGCAAAAGAGCGTGTCCATCCTGCGCACCGACAGAAATAAATTTTCAAAAATGCTCCACGCTCAACAAAAAAAAATAAAAACAAATCAGCAGACAGCGAACACTTCCGACACGACAGAAAAAAAGAAGGGCAGCCACTAACACGGGCTTAAAAGAAATGGCGGGGGACGAATAAATTTGTAGGTTTGTGCTTTCTATTTACTTTTGTGCGGGGCGACAGAGACGAGCGTTTTATCCGCCACTTCTTTAAGCCCGAAACCGTTACCGCCAATTGCAGCGGACAAAAAAAATTACGGACGCAAACAGACGCTTACGGACTTTTAGACGAGCTTACTAAATATTTTCGCGGGACAATTACTTTTCTTCTGACAGCTTTTCATTTGGTAATTTTTTTTA
>JACRAM010000076.1 GCA_016213405.1 Bacteroidota bacterium | reverse complement strand
TGTTTGTGTGCAACTGTCAACGCTAAAAAGATTGTCGGGATGAGTATATGTTTTTTCATTGTCCTTTTTTTTATTTTTTGTTGTCGTTGTCAAAGTTAAGAACTGTCTGTCCGTTTTTTTGCATTGTGGCTAACGTTCCTCCGCTTGCCGCAGTGGCGGATTAAAAGCGAGTAACTGTCTGCCAGCACAAAGATAATTAAATACACAAAACATTTTTCCCGAACGAAAACCGCCATTGAGGCAAGCGGATGTTAGGCACTGTGCTTTTCGTCCGTGTCTGCGCAACTGTCCACCGTGTGATTTACTTTGCTGTCCACATATTTTTTATTTTGTCTGCGATACTGTCCGCATAAAAAATTGTCCCGCACATATGACATTTTTTTATTTCATAAAACTCTTTGGGTTGGTTTGCATTGTCAAATATTTTTTTGCCCATATAAAAAGGAACTTCTTTGTCTTCCGTGCTGTGAATTACTAATAATGGTTTATGAAAGTCCTTTATTGATTTTGTCGCGGAATAACCTTGCTTTACTAAAATGCGTCCAAGAATAGGAATACGATGAGAAGCAATGTCCTTATGAGATGAAAAAGCACCTTCAATTACTAAACCGTCTATGTCGCTTTGCCGTTGTGTCGCAACAACTGCGGATAAGTGTCCACCGAGTGACTGTCCGTAAATAACTATTTTGGTGTCCTTAACATCTTGTCTGCTTTTGATGTAGTCAAGTGCAGAAAGAGCGTCAGTCAATACATTGTCTCGCGTTGCTTTGCCGTCTGAAAAACCGAACCCGCTGTAATCAAACATAAAAATTTGAAAACCGTTTTTTATTAACGGAACAATCATTTGATATTGACTTAACAAAAAACCAGCGTTGCCGTGAAGATGGAGTAAAGTAATTGTCGCTGTCTTATTTTTAGGTTTTATAAACCAACCATTCAGTTTATTCCCATTTGTACTTTTGAATGCAACACTTTCAATTGTGTAGCCGAGGTCAATTGTGTCTTTTCCGTTTTTTGTAAATGTCGGTTGATGAGTGTCAGGCGAAAAAAACACAACGGTCGTGTCCGTTGCTGTTTTCAATGTCAGTTTTTTTGCTGTCGGTGGTGCTTTTGTCGGCTGAAGAAATACTTTGTTAAAACTGCAAGTTGTCAGAAAAAACGAAAGTGTCGCGATTGCAACAGTCCAAAGTTTTTGATGTCGTGTCGTCATTGTCGTTTTTTTTAGCATTGTGCCTAACGAGTTACGGCTTAAAGAAGTGGCGGGCTTAATTGCTCGTCACTGTCCACCCGAAACAAAGATAATTTTAAAAACAGAATTACCAAATTGCTTGTCACCCCGCCATTTCTTTTAAGCCGATGTTAGCCACAGTGCAGCTTGTCTTATGTGTCAGTCAGTAATTACTAATTTGTCTGTTGCGATTACTTTACTGTCTTCTGTAAGCCGAATAAAATACAGTCCGCTTAGAAGATTGTCACGCGAGAGAGTGACTGTCTGTCCCGAAATGTTTTTTATTTCTTTTACTGTCTGCCCGAAAGAATTGTAAACCGTGAGAGTTGCGTTATTTAATGGAATGTCTATCAGCAAAGTTGTCTGTGTGGAAAAAGGATTGGGAAAAATAGCAGGCGAAAGATTGAAGTTTTCAGAATTGTCATTTACTGAAGTAAGCAGAAAATCATAAACAAAAACTTTGGCGTAGCCGCTGCCGGATATCGGAGCCATACTTTGACCGGAATAAATTCTGCTCCCGTAAACATCGAGCGATGGGCGTATTTCTTCCCCGCTCGGACCCCAAACGGTGCTTTTCACCATAATTGTATCAACAAAATTAAAGTTGTTGTCGTAAATTTTAATCCACGCTAATTGCTGTCCTGTCGGGGGACTGCCAGTTGCCTGCTTGTATGTAACATACAGATAATTATTGTCCATATCCAGCCCTGAAACATAATTTTCATGGTCATTGATTTCAGCAGTAAGTGTGAAAACATCAGTGGTTGGGTTATATGTCCAATCAGGTTGCATTTTAATAAGGATAATATCGGACAGCGCTCCGTCATCTGAGTTTTCATATAGTCCTACGTTGGAAACGGTAGTCGTTAATGCAATATAAATATTATTTTGCCGATAGAATAAACTTGTTACCCGCCCTCTTCCATCAGCCACATCTGATAAATCAAGGTCAAACTGTGAAAGTTGAGTAAAATTATTATTGTCAAATTCCCGTACCCTGTAAATAGTGCTTCCTGTAGTTTTAATGGAATCGTGCAAACGGGTTATTGCATAAACCGAATTTGGACCCATCAAAGGAGCCGGGTCGTCAACCTTTTCACCGCCAATGGAAAGTTGGGTTGCGGGCTTGCTCCTTGTTATGGGAACCGGAGTACCGGCAACAAGAGTAAAATTATCATTCAGCAAATACTTTGCTGCCCAAAGGGAAGTTGAATCATTTCCGAATGATATGGTTTTTAATGTTTCGTAAAATGCATAGAGATACTGCCCGTCCGATGCAACCCGGATGTCGGTCGGTTTACCGTAACTTGATGTCGGAGACACTAAAACCTGTGAATTTATTAATGTGTCCATATTACTGTTATAGATTTTCAAATCAAAAGTATTGGTAGTGCCGGTGATTGCAAGATAAAGTACAAATACACGGTTTGATGTAGCAATTACTTCCGGTCTTGCTGTTTTGGATGCTGCCGTATCAGTTATAGTAACTGTTGCAAAAAGATTGTGGAGCGATTGTGCATAACTGCTCAAAGTAAGGAGCATTATAACGAAAGAAAAGATAGTTGTTTTCATTTTTTTTAGAGTTTTAGTTTTATAATTTGTTAATTGTAAACTAAGAAATAGATTGTCTGCTGTCAATTACCTGAGCAACTGTCCACGAGCAAATGTCGTTGCCGTGCGATTGTCTGTCTGATGAAAAGTAATTTTTATTCATTTATAAAAATGTCCAAAGGTATAAATGTTTTCTTGCATTGTGGCTAACGTTCTTTCGCTTGCCGTGCGTGCGGGAGAAAGAATTGCTTAACTGTCCGCTTGCACAGAACAAAAATAGGAAATAAAAACTATCTGCGAAAAAGAAAACCCGCATGACGGCAAGCGAATGTTAGTTGCAGTTTTTTCT
>JACRAM010000075.1 GCA_016213405.1 Bacteroidota bacterium | reverse complement strand
TTGCAAAAGAAGGTTACTACAGTTTATCGGCAAACTACAAACGATTAAAACTTTATGAAACCGCTGTATGCGTCTAAGCATGTACAGTGGTGTGAGAGGTGGCGAAGTTACTTTGTACCTTCGCTTCCTACTTTAATTATCCCATTATGATTATTTTTTGTAGTACAAACAACTACACGGCAATGAGAGATGTGACTATTTAAAGCATAACTTGTTTTCATTCCTTTTGTATAATAATTTTTAAATGGTGACCTATATCATTCCTTTTAGCAAGCATCTCGATACTTTTGTAACAAGCATAAGTAACACATCTGTTCATGAATGAAAATCCTCTCCTTGTTAACGGCCGCGATACTTCTGAACGCAAGCGGGCAGATAAGAAACTTTTTGAAAGTGAAAAGCTATACCGTTCGCTGTTCGAGAATATGCTCAACGGATTTGCCTATTGTCAGATGCACATTGATGATAACGGCAGACCCATTGATTTCACCTATCTTTCTGTAAACAGCGCTTTTGAAACGCTCACCGGATTAAAAGATGTAGTCGGGAAGAAAGTAACAGAGGTTATTCCCGGCATTCGGGAATCTGATCCTGAACTGTTTGAGATTTATGGGCGCGTGTCCAAAACCGGCAAGCCGGAACGTTTTGAAATGTTTGTTGACGCCTTGAAGATGTGGTTTTTGGTTTCGGTGTATAGCCCTGAACGCGGATATTTTGTGGCGGTGTTTGATGTCATCACCGAGCGCAAAAAAGCGGAATCGGCACTTATTGAAAGCAAAAATACTCTTTCTAACCTGATCAGTAATCTGCCCGGATATATTTATCGCGTAGCCAATGATCCAGATTATACACCTCTTTTTATTTCAGAAAAAGTTGGATTAGTTACCGGATATGCTCAGAAAGAATATCTGGTTGACCGTACCATATCGTGTGGAAAAGAAATTCACCCGGAGGATGCAGATAAAGTATGGCAAATTGTGCAACAGGCAGTTGAAGCAAAAATTCCTTACAAATGTGAGTACCGTATTATTACAAAACAAGGACATGAAAAATGGGTGTCGGAAAAAGGTAAGGGAATTTTTGATGAAGCAGAAAAGCTATTGTATCTTGAGGGATATGTTAATGACATTACCGAGCGCAAACAGGCGGAAGAAGTGATTAGAGAAAGCGAAAGACTGCTCAATGAAGCGCAGCATCTTGCAAAAATAGGAAATTGGTATCTAGATTTGGTAAGTGGCGAAGTGGGGTGGTCAAAAACACTTTATGAAATAAATAAGAGAGACCCAAATCTGTCACCTCCAAAGTATGGGGAACTTGAATCGTATTATACAAAAGAGAGCTGGGAACGGTTGAACCGGGCTGTTGAAAAAGCTATTAAACATGGCGCGCCATATGATTTGGAGTTAGATATAATTCGCGCTGATGGAACAATCATTCAAACCCATACGTATGGTAAGGCAATCAAAGATAAATCGGGTCGTGTAGTACAATTACATGGAACCGTTCAGGATATCACAGAACGAAAATTGGTGGAAGAAGCGGTTAAAGAAAGCGAGAAAAAGTTCCGAGCCCTTTATAACGAAACACCTGTTATGATGCACTCTATTAATCAGCAGGGAGAATTATTGTCGGTGAGCGATTTCTGGCTGGAGAAATTGGGTTACCGGAGGGAAGAAGTGTTGGGTAAGAATTTTACTGACTTCTTAACGGATAGTTCCAAAAAACACGCGGTAGAAACAATCCTGCCTCAATTCAAAAAAGTCGGGCATATTGAAAACGCTGATTACAGCTTTGTGAAAAAAAACGGAGAAGTGATAGATTGTTTAGTAAGCGCAATTTCTCAGTACGATAACAACAAAAACTTTATCCGCTCGCTGGCAGTGATTACAGATATAACCGAGCGCAAACTGGCAGAGGAAACGATAACGAAAAGCGAGGAAAAGTACAGAGACATTGTGGAGAATATTTCAGACCTCATCTGCACACATGATATGGATGGAAAAATTCTTTCAGCGAATCCTGCTGCTGTAAAGCTGCTTGGATATAAAACAGATGCTCTTCTGAAAATGAACATTCAGGATATACTTTCCCCGGATATAAAAGATCAATTCAGCGATTACATTTCTGCACTCAAAAAAGATGGCTATGCTCATGGCTTAATGAAAGTACAAACAGCTGCCGGAAACATTCGCATTTGGGAATACAACAATACGTTGCGCACCCACGGAGTTGAAACGCCTGTTGTTCGCGGACTGTCAAAAGATATCACCGAACGCATGAAGATAGAAGCAGCATTGCGCAGATCCGAAACCAATCTCCGGGCTATTTTTGAAAATACTAATACGGGGTTTCTTTTGCTCGATACCGGATTCAATATTGTTTCATCCAACGAGCGCGGAAAGGAATTAATGAATATTGCCTTCGGTGAAAGATCCAGGAAGGAGAACAATCTTTATAAAATGCTTCCTTCTGAAAGGAAACAAATATTTGCTGACCAACAAAGCAAGGTTTTACAGGGAGGAATAGTCCACTATGAAGTTTCCTATCCGCAAAATGAAAGAAGTGTTGTATGGTTTGACATAAACTGCAAGCCGGTGAAAAATGACAAAGATTCGGTTATTGGAATTTCATTTTCAATAACCGATATCACCGAACGCAAAAACTCTTTGGATAAACTGGTAAAAGCAGAAAGCGAGATACGGAATTTTGCCCGCCACCTGAACCATGTGATAGAAGAGGAAAAAGCAAACATTGCCCGCGAGATTCATGATGAACTCGGACAACTGCTGGCTGGAATCAAAATGGGTTTGTCATCGTTGAAGAAAAAACAAAGCCCCCCAACCCCCCGAAGGGGGGATCCAGGCGTGTCTGCAAATTCTCCCCCTTCGGTGGAGTTAGAGGGGGCTGTGGATTGTATGATGAAGGATATTGACAACAGCATACAAGTGATGAGAAAAATATCCACACAGCTCCGTCCCGGAATTCTGGATTCACTCGGATTAATTCCTTCCATTCAGTGGCTGGGAAGCGAATTTGAAAAAAAGACAGGTGTTAAATGCAAACTTGAACTGAATGTTACAGAAGAGAGATTTGAAAAAAACCTTTCCACCTGCTTCTTCCGCATCTGTCAGGAATCGCTCACCAATATTTCTAAACATGCAAATGCAAGCGAGGTGGTGATTGTGATTTCTTACAGCGACAGCAAAGGAGATGTCATTCCGCATCCCGCTTCGGGTGAGGAATCTCCCCATAAGATTTCTGCACATCATAAGGAGATTTCTCCCCCGATGAATCGGGGTCGAAATGACAACGAACAACTGACAATGCGCATCTCCGACAACGGAAAAGGAATTGCCAGCGAGAAATTAGAAAACCCTTTCTCCATGGGATTGCTCGGCATGCGCGAACGGGCAAACATTATTGGCGCGGATTTGCAAATCACAAGCAAAAAAGATTTCGGTACAACAATTAAATTGAAAGCAAAACTAAATTAAGTAAAATGGTTAAATAAGTTAATTAAGTAAATACAAAATCAACTCAATTAACCCAATTAACTTATTCAACTAAATTAATATGAAAAGAATTTTAATCTGCGATGACCATCCCACTATGCGAAATGGTGTGAGGATGATTCTTTCCAATGAATACAGCGAAGTGGAATTTGGCGAGGCGGCAAGCGCATCCGAAGTGCTGAAGAAACTGAATGAAAAGAAATGGGATATTCTTATTCTTGACATGGATATGCCCGGCAGAAACGGACTGGAAGTGCTCAATGAGATGAAACGTGATTCAATAAAAACCCCTGTGCTTGTTTTCAGCATGCACCCCGAAGAACAGATTGCCATCAGGGTATTAAAGTCAGGCGCTTCAGGATATCTTTCTAAAGATTCAGCCGACACAGAACTGGCAAATGCAGTTCGGCAGATTTTAAGCGGGAAAAAATACATCACTCCATCCCTTGCCGAGCAGTTGGTTACCTATGTGGAGAATCCGTACAACGCTCCACCTCACGAACTTTTATCTGACCGCGAGTATCAAACCCTTCTGCTCATCGCAAATGGAAAAACCATTTCAGAAGTTGCACAGGAACTTTCTTTAGCCGTTCCCACCGTGAGTACCTTCCGCGCCCGCATTCTCGAAAAAATGGGAATGAAAACCAGCGCGGAGCTGACGAGTTATGCGATTAAGAACAACTTAGTATGATAAGTGAGCGGTAATCAGTAACAACACAACCGACCACCGATTACTGGTGACTGATGACCAGATTTTGTAGTTCCAACCACTACCTTTCCTGACAGTGCTTATTACACCATAAGGATACTTCCGCCTATTCCCCGCCACACCTTCTCTGCGTTTCTTTGCCTTATACTATTCTATAAATAATAATACTTACAAAAATATGAAACATAAAATTCTTCTGAATATTTGTTTGCTGGGAACAATCTTTACTTCAAACGCTCAGGTGAAAATAGGGAATAACCCAAACACCATTAACGCTAACTCATTGCTTGAGTTAGAAAGCACTAACAAGGGAATGCTCCCTCCCAGGGTTGCGCTGAATGATATAAACTCGGTAGCGCCATTAACGGCAACAACTCCTGCAGGCATGCTTGTTTACAGCAGTGGAGGCACATTGAAAGATGGATATTATTACTGGAACGGAACAAAATGGCTGTCCATTCCTGCACAAAGAGATAACTTCGTATTGGTAAAATCAGCTTCTGACTTTCCTGCACCGGTGGGCGGGGTGATAACATTAGCAACAAGTACTTTGTATGAAATAAACGGAACGATCAGTTTATCAGATAAAATTGATTTGAATAATACTACAATAGTAGGATTAGACCATGATTACGATAAATTAATTTACACGCCATCATCAGGCGAATTGTTTACAGGTTCAAAAGGCGGAATATTAATGGAACTTACGTTGACAGCCGCCAATGCAGGGGCGAAGTTATTTAATGTGGATGCTGGCGGTACTGACCAGGATATTGTGATAGAGGAGTGTCATATTACCGGCTGTAATAATGTAGGATTATTAAAAGGGTTTGCGGGAGAAGTAGTGTTTGACCATACAAATTATTCAAATAATTCAAATGGAATAATTTTTCAGAATATTTATGAATACTATGGCTTTCAGACCTATTGGGAAAATGATAATTATAATACATACGAAAAATATATTGGCGCATTCAGCATAATACAACTTGCAGTAGGAACTCGGCTAGTATCAGCGGCAAATTCCGGTATAGGCATGGATATTTCTGGCGTTACTTCAATCACCACTGGCGCAGCAATGAAGACAGTTTTTTTTGCTGGCACAGGCACATATGTTTTGGGTAGTTTTTCCAATTCATGGGAAGTGGAATGTATCGGGCTGAATACTGAAAAAGATGATGTTGCAAGTGGGAATTTGTACATATCAACCACAGCAACCACGGTTATCGCAGCGGCAAACACTCCTGTTAAAGTGCTTGGCACAACAACAGCGGTAACTTTATTCAGGATTACTTCACCTGCCAGCAACCGGCTGACGTATGTTGGATCGAAAACAAGAAGATGCATGGTTGTCTGCAGTTTAACTTCTCAATTTGCAGGAGCCACCGGAAATAAATTTTTTAGTTTTTACATAGCTAAGAACGGAAGTGTGTTGTCGGAATCAAAACAAAAAGTAAAATTAATAAGCAATACTGACCAAAGTCCGCTTGCGCTTTCATGTCTGGTGTTATTAGCGCCCAATGATTATATAGAAGTTTGGGTAGAGAACAATACAGATGCAACGGACATGATTATACAAAATCTTAATTTGTCTATAAAGTAAAAACAGATTTCTGAAAATGCAATGGGAATAAAAAAAAAAGACAAGCTATGAGAAATACGATACTACAAACCACGCTCTTGCTTTTTGGTTTTTCTTTAAACGCCCAGCAGCAATTTACAAACAACGGCAGTATTAAAATACACCCCGGAGCAGGCATAGCATTTAAAGGAGATTTTATTAATAACGGTTCGTTCACAGATGCAGGGCAAATGGCTTTTTTTACCGGAACAAGCGCGCAAAATATCAGCGGAAGTTCAGCTACAACATTTAATAATCTCACTATTGCTAATTCAGGAGCTGGTATTTTACTCAGCGGCACTGTCAATGTAACGGTTGCCAATGCCCTCACGCTTACAAGCGGAGTTGTAACAACAGGATCAAATATTTTTATTTTATCTACCACTACAGCAGCTAATTTATCTTACACCAATGGTTTTATTTATGGAACATTCAGAAGGTATATTGTCTCAAATACCGATACCTATTTGTTTCCTCTGGGAGATGGAGCTATTTCCACTAACCGTCACAGGATTGCATTTGTGAACAACACTCTTGCCGGAGTTTCTTATTTGGACGCTTCGGTTACTTCTTTTGTTCAGGCAGTTCCGAATAACGATGCCACTCTGAGCACAACACAAGGCGGAACTCCAATAACAGAAACGGTCGGTGAAGCTGCCGGGAAAACTACAATCTGGACACTGACTCCGGATGCTGTTCCATCAGGCGGCAGTTATGGCGTGCAGTTGTTTGCAGAGAATACTACTCTGTCTGCATCTGATGATGATATGTTTTGTCCTATGAAAAGAGATGGTGCAGCGTCTTATGCAGATTTTTTAACATCCGATGGAACCACTTCTATGCCTGCTTCCGGTGCTGCTGGCAGAATTTATAATTCAGGAAATGGATATGCCCAGCGAATTGGATATACCTCTTTTTCTCAGCATGCAATAGGAAAAAGTGTATCACCTCTGCCGGTTGAACTGATTGAGTTTTATGCAAAGGCAAACGATAATAGGGTAGATGTGACATGGAAAACAGCTTCAGAATTTAACAGCGATTATTTCACAGTGGAAAAAACATCTGATGGAATTAGCTACGAAACTGTTGCTGTTGTTGATGCTGCGGGAAACAGCACACTGGAACTTAAATATTCTGCGCGCGATAATAATCCTTCCAGCGGAGTTTCATATTATCGGCTCAGGCAAACTGATTTAAACGGACAGTATTCATATTCTAAGAAGGTAGAAGTTGATTTTAATAATACAGGCAGTTTTAGTGTCAGTGTTTTTCCTGTACCTGTAGTAAACGATAATATCAATGTTTCAATTGCGGATACTGATGGAAAGGAAGTGCTTATAGTTATAAGAGATGTGCTTGGCGATGAATTTTATTCTAAAATTATATCTGATAATTCAGGAACTTATATTTTTAGTCTGAATAATGAATTATCTCCCGGCATTTACTTCATAACTGCTTCCACCGATGAAAAACTTGTCAGCAGCAAAATAGTTGTGATAAAATAATTTCGTTGTAGTTCCAACCACTACCTTTTCTGACAGCGCTTATTACACCATAAGGATAGTTGCCGCTATTTTTCATTACATCTTCTCTGCCTTACTTTGTCCTGTAAAAATTATTCATGTCACAAAAGCTCAACATACTGCACGTAGATGATTCTGAAAAAATCCTTTCCCTTTTAAAACCAATGCTTACGAATGTTAGAAATGCCGGAACCATCAATACGGCTACTACGCTGGAGGCGGCAAAAAAAATAATGAACAGACAAACCCAGGACGTAGTCATTCTTGATGTGTATTTGCCTGACGGGCTCAGCCTTGATTTTCTGAAATGGATAAAAGCAGTATACCAGAAAACCTGCGTGATAATGCTTTCCAATCATTCGGATGAATTCTTTCGCACCAGTGTAAAAAAATTAGGAGCCGATTACTTTTTCGATAAGTCAACCGAGTTTGAACAAATTCCTTATGTGCTTTCACTGATAAACAAACAATAATAAAAAACAAAAATCATGAAAAACCTATCCGGTAAAACAAGCGAAGCGAAGCAAAGTAACTTGCTTGACAAAAGAGAACTTGTTCTTGCGGTTGTATTTTTTCTTACTGCCTTGCTGATTTTTGTGGCGCTGTCCTCCATTGCTCAAACTCCCGGAAACAGTACTTGTTCTCATTTCCTTAGTCTTATAAATAAACAACAATAATAATCAAAAACTATGAAAACAAAAAACTCCCTCAGCAGCTTGAGAAAAACCTTTTCAATTCCGGAAACAGGATTTCTGCTGATGGCTCTGCTTTTCTCTTTCGGAACCGGCATAGTGCACGGACAAAAATTAAGTATAGGTGCATCACTGAGCGGCATCGTAAGTGGCAGCGGGTTAGGTTCATCCGTATCGCCTCAGTTTACACTAAGCGCTAAAAAGCACACACTTTCTGCTGGCATTAACATTCAAAGCCGCTATGGAAATTTTTCCGGGCTAAGAGGCAGGTATGCATACACCTTTAACCTGTATGAGCCGGCTGAAGTGTTTTTCTTTTATGATGTGGCATGGCACAATCAGGCGCGATTGGGAACTTATACGGTAAAAGCAGAAAGCGCCCTCAACCCGGAATCTTCCCTCTACTTTAATTATGCAGAAATAAAAACTCTTGAACAGCATATTGGTTTTGGTATGAATGTGCGTGTGTCCGGTTCTTTTAAAATTTTTGGAGCTTGGGGTGCCGGCTACTATAATACGTTGGGTTTCAAAGAGCAAAGTTTGTTTCAATACAGGGAGAAAGCTAATTTTTCACTGTTGTTGATGGCGGGCATGAAAGTTGACATCGTTCGGGTTAAACGTTAATATATACCATCGGCAGTCAGGTTTCCGACAGTTTGTTTCATCTGCGAATACGAATCAAAAACGAATTCACGAATGAAAAAACAAATCCATCCTATTATTCGTACATTCGTAAAAATTCGTATTCGCAGATAACTTTAGTATACATTGCGGTGTAGAGCAGGGGTAGTCGTGGCTCTGATAGCGCCAAGGTCACAGGGTTGAATCCTGTCTCCGCAACATATGAAAACTCCCTGTTTTTACATTGTAGTACAGACCACTACACCCAAACAATAATAATTACTATTATTTACTTTCTATAATTCTTTTATCTTTATGTCATACCTAATTATTTTTTCATGAAGCGTAATTCAAAAATTAAAAAATCCGGAAATGCCCCGGGTAAGTATCCTCAACGGGTTAAAGGCAAACGTGCTGCCGGTAAAAAACTTTATACGGTTGAGCATTCCCGCTATGAGAAGCCAACCAGGGTTAACAAAGAGTCTTCTGAGATTTTTAAAAATTTATTTTTCAATTGCCCCGCCATGATGGTCATCACCGATGCCAAAACAGGTATTGTGCTTGAAGTGAACAGGCAGTTTGTAAAGTTTTACGGATTCAGGAAAAAAGAAATCATAGGCAAAACGCTCAAAGAGATGAATGCCTATGTTAATCCGAAAGACAGAGACAACATTGCCTCAGTAGTGATGAAGAAAAAGCTGGGCAAAAATTTTGAACTTTGGGAAAGAACTAAAAACGGGGAGATAAAATGGGTGAACGCTTCGGTTCAATTGATTTCATTGTTCGGAAGAAAATGTTTTCTTGGTTCAGGCATTGACATCACCGAGAAAAAGATTGCAGAAGAGAACCTGAAAATATGCAACAATGAATTGGAAGATAAAGTAGAGGAGCGCACCTCAGAGTTGAAACATGCCAATGAAAAACTGGTGAGTGCAGAAGCGCAGGTGCGGACATTTGCCGCTCACCTTAACCAGGTGTTGGAAGACGAGCGCGCGAACATAGCAAGAGAAATCCACGATGAACTGGGACAATTACTTACGGGAATCAAACTGGGGCTTTCTACTTTTAAAAAGTTCGGCACTGCCGAGAATGAAATAGAAAGCAAAGCAACTGCTATGATGAGAGATGTGGACAACAGCATTCAGTCGCTGCGGAAAATTTCCACTTCGCTCCGCCCGGGAATTCTGGATACGCTGGGGCTGATTCCTTCGCTCGGGTGGCTGGCAAAAGATTTTGAAGACAAAACGGGTATCCGCTGCCGGTTTGAATTATTATCTGACGAGAATAAAGAGGTTGCAAAAAATATCTCCATCACCTATTTCCGCATCTGCCAGGAAGCGCTCACAAATATTTTGAAGCATGCCAAAGCGAGCGAAGTAATTATCCGAATAAACGGAGGAGAAAAAGAACTGGCGCTGGAGGTGGCTGATAACGGAAAAGGAATATCAAAGAATAAATTAGATAATCCTTTCTCCATGGGATTGCTCTGCATGCGCGAACGGGCAAATCTCATTGGTGCACATTTTATAATAGAAAGTGAAAAAGGAAATGGAACAACGGTTCAATTAAAAGCAAAACTAAATTAATATGAAAAAAATTCTAATTGCAGATGATCACCAGGTGGTGAGAAAAGGATTGAAACAAATCCTTGAAGATGAATTCAGCGATGTTGAATTCGGGGAAGCGGAAAACGCGGCAGAAACGCTTCAGAAGGTCAGCGAAAAAAAATGGGACCTGCTTATTCTTGATATCAACATGCCCGGCAGAAGCGGGCTGGAAGTGCTTCATCAGTTGAAAGAAGAAAAAAACATGCTCCCCGTTCTGGTTTTAAGCATGCACGCGGAAGAGCAGATTGCCGTGCGAACGTTCAAATCAGGTGCATGGGGATATTTATCAAAAGACGCGGCAGATACGGACTTGGTGAAAGCCATTCACCAGATTTTGAGCGGCAAGAAATACATTTCCCCGCGCGTGGCTGAACTCCTTGCCGAACAACTGGAAAACCCTTCTGGAAAAGCCCCGCATGAACATCTGTCTGACCGCGAATATGAAACGTTTATTCACCTTGCAAAGGGAAAAACTGTTTCGCAGATTGCGAAAGAGGTTTCGCTGAGCATCCCCACGGTGAGCACCTTCCGCACGCGTGCCCTGGATAAAATGAAAATGGAAACCAATTCAGATTTAATTCGCTATGCGGTGGATAATAAGTTGATTTGAGAGCCCCTGCCCTAAAGGGAGAAAGTGAGCTGGTGAGAGAGTGGGAAAGTGAGAGAGTGCACCTGCACACTTTCTCCTTGTCTCACCTTCTCACTGGGAGGTCTTTCAAACTCCCCTTTTAGGATTGGGGTAAAAAAAACAGTATAGACATTATTCAGAATAAGGGTTTATGTGCTTGATTTCAGATATAGTGCGAATGAAAAAAATAGTTAACACAGAGAACACCGAGCAGACAGATTCTGTGTTATCTCCAAATTTTTTTTGAAGATTTTTATATACTATTTCACTATTTAAAACTTTTCTATTTTTGCCCTTGCAAGACCAATTTAATTTCTTGCC
>JACRAM010000074.1 GCA_016213405.1 Bacteroidota bacterium | reverse complement strand
TTGCAAAAGAAGGTTACTACAGTTTATCGGCAAACTACAAACGATTAAAACTTTATGAAACCGCTGTATGCGTCTAAGCATGTACAGTGGTGTGAGAGGTGGCGAAGTTACTTTGTACCTTCGCTTCCTACTTTAATTCATACCCACACAATATTCCCAAACCACCTCCGTTGTCTCAAAAAATATCAATCAACTTAATCACTCAATAACTTTTCAGCCATGGACAACACCCAATTCAACCAGTTAAATATGTTCCGTGCCGTTTCCAAGCACGCATCAAAACATCAGGCAATCACCGATACTATTCTTGCATTCAAAAACGGAATCATCGCCCTCAATACAAAAATCACAGCCATACAAACCACATCAGGCGAACAAGACCTCGCCATATCAGGCGTAACCACCAATAAAAAACAATTACAGGAAGCACTCGTGCAAAGCACATTTTCACACATCAGCCCAACGATGGGCTATGCAGTAACCATCAACGACACCACGCTTGAAGAACAAATGAATCTCTCCATCACCGACCTGCGCGATACAAATGACGACCAAATCGGGCAAAAAGCACAAACACTTTTAGGCATCGTAAATAATTTAGTCGGCTCACTTGGCGATTACGGAATCACCCCCGCCACCATCAACAGTTGGCAACAAGACATAAATAATTATCTCAATGTTGCCTTAGACCCGCGCCTCGCAATCACCCACCGAGCAACATTAACGGCAGAACTCGTAACACTTTTTTCCGAAGCAAATAAAATTCTCAAAAAAATTCTTGACCCCATTTCAATTTCTTTCAAAGCCAGCAACAAACATTATTTAAGCGATTACGAAAAAGCAAGAGAAATAATTGACCTCGGAAAAGGAACAACCCGCATCAAAGGAAAAATCACAATGCTTTCTGCCGATGGAGAACCCGCCTACAATAAAACAGTCCGAATCAACGAGCAGAATGTAGAAGTTAAAACAGATGTAGAAGGATTATTTGTTCACGAACCCGAAGCGCCCGCAACAGTTACAATGACAGTTTCGGGCGATGGAAGTGAAGACCAAACAACACCACCCTTTGCCTTCAAGAAAGGCGATACCATCATTAAGAACTTCGTCCTGCAACCCAAGATAAACCCCTGATGTTGTATTTCTCCCCCTTACCAAAGGGGGATTAAGGGGGTTGTCCTCACTTTTAGCGATAAAAACACGACTTTACCCCTTCCTGACCTTACTTTCCCCAATCTTGACCTTACTTTCCCACATCTTGACCTTACTTTGTCATATCTGGCGACACTTTGTCATATCTTGACCTCACTTTCCCGCATCTGAACTCAACTTTCCAGCATCCTGACCTTACTTTCTCGCATCTTGACCGTACTTTCCTCCATCTTGACCTTACTTTCTCGCATCTTGACCGTACTTTCCCGCATCCCTGCCTGCCGATAGGCACGGTTGACCGCACTTTTACCGTTTTTTTCACCCCGACAGCCAATCTTTTCCCGACCATCTCGCATACCTCGACAACTTTTAACAGCAACTTTCGGCAGACAGCGGTTCTTTCCTAAAATATTCTCACCATCGGACAGCAAATAAAAAACACCATATTCGCATGTGCGCATTCGTTAACGCTATTCGCATACCACATCTTCCAAACTGGCACGCACATTTGCATTTGCTCCTTTTTATTTTTAATAGTTGATGAGCAAATGCAAAAGAGCGTGCCCATCCTTCACCCCGACAGAAATAAATTTTCAAAAATGCCCGACCCAAAAACAAAAACAAAAAATAAAAACTGCACAGCAGACAGACACTTCATCACGACAGAAAAAAAGAAGGGCTACTGATAACAGCAGGTTGGAGAAATGGCGGTTGACATTTGGGAAAAATGTTTTCTGCATTTAATTATCTTTGTGCTGTGGGACAGTGAAGTGCTCCGAACACCGCCACTTCTCCAACCTGCAAAACGTTGGCAACAAGGCGCAAATACAAAATTTGTCTCCGTGGACAGCAACGCAATCGGTCAGACAATGAATCAAAATAATATTTCAGGCGTTCACTCGGGGACAATTTCGCAGTTCACTGACAGCAGACAAATACAAAAACCATTATCTTTGAACAATTATGTAAAATGACTTTACGCTTCTCATCATCGGACAGTTACGCGAGCAACCGCGACAATCTCTCACTTCGCTCGACAGTTGCTCCATCACTGACAGCATTTATAAAAACTAAATATAATAAAGTAGCTGGACAGTTACTTTCTCGGTTGTTCGTTTTGCAAGCACAGACAGCAACACAAAAAATCGGCAGACAAATCCTGCACAGCGTTCGGCTTGCACATTTGCAGCCCTTTTTTCATAGAAGAATATTTTTAGTCGGACTGCAAAAGAGCAAGCCTTCCGCCATCAAAAACACGCATCAAACAATTCCATACTCTTCGATTATTTTGAAGATCTTTTTATTTCTTATAAACTCAAACAATAATTAAAACCCAAATAATAATGAGTACTCAAGACATTGAGCGCAAAGCAGAAAGTGCTGTTAAGAAATACGAAAAAAAACATGGCAGAGAAACTACACCGTATAGAAAAACTGGAATGGATATGATTAGCTCAGGAAAAAATACTAAAAGATATATTGAAGTTAAAGGAACTAAACATTCTTCAAAACCAATTACTTTAACTGAGAAGCAATACAATAATCTTCGGGATAAAAAAAATTCATATCTCTATGTAGTAACTGATATAGGTAAAAATGCAAAGGTAAACGCCATCAAAGGATCTGATATTGGTTTGATAAAAAACCCAAAATGGGAAAAAACGATTAGAATTAAATTCCAAGAAATTATAAAACAAAAAATAACAAAATGAAAACAAGATTCCTCATCTTATCAATTGCATTTGCTGGAATTGCAAACGCCCAAGGCATTTGGTCTCAAAAAACAAATCTCACTGGTTCAGCAAGAAGGCTGGCGGTTGGTTTTTCCATAGGAAATAAAGGATATATTGGAACTGGAAGGAATGGCGCTACTTATTATAATGATTTATGGGAATGGGATAAATCAACTAATGCATGGACACAAAAAGCGAATATGCCTGGAGTTGCACGAAGTAATGCTGTAGGATTTTCAATAGGAACTAAAGGATATATTGGAACAGGATATGATGGTACAAATTACCTTGCAGATTTTTATGAATGGAATCAAGCAAACAATACTTGGTCGGCAAAAGCAAGTTTTGGAGGAGGTATAAGAGTATCTGCGGTTGGATTTTCCATCGGCACAAAAGGATATATAGGAACAGGATATAGCAGCACTTACACACAGGATTTCTGGGAATGGAACCAAACAACTGATACATGGATTCAGAAGGCAAATTTTCTTGGGATAGGAAGATATTTTGCAACAGGGTTTTCAATAGGCAATAAAGGATACATTGGAACAGGATATGACGGCACTAATTCTTTTCAAGATTTTTATGAATGGAATCAATTAACTGATATGTGGACTCAAAAAGCGGATTTTGATGGAGGACCAACTTTAGGAGCAGTCGGTTTTTCAATAGGAAGCAGAGGATACATCGGAACAGGTGCACCTGATATTAATATTAATACTTCTACTGACTATTTTAGTGAATATGACCCATCTTCTGATACATTGAATGGAACTCCATGGCAATACAAGGCGAGTTTTGGAGGTGGAACAAGAGAATATGCTGTCGGCTTTTCTATTGGATCTTATGGATATATTGGCACGGGAAGAGACGCATCTAACACCATGTGGGCAGATTTATGGGAATGGTGTTCTTTACAAGTTAATTCTTTTACAAAAGTTAATGTGTTATGTTATGGAGGAAATAATGGAAGTGCAAAAGTAAATATGTTTGGAGGCACTTTACCGTATACTTACAATTGGAATAATGGACAAACTATGCAAACAGCTACCGGACTTATTGCGGGAAATTATACTGTTACAATTACTGATAATGGCGGTTGCAATTCCACTGGAACAGTTTCAATCACACAGCCAAATCAACTTACTGTTACTGCATTAACCATTAATAATCCTGTATGTAATCATACGGGGATAATAAATGCAAATGTTTTTGGTGGCACACAACCCTATACTTATTCATGGAGCAACGGACAAACTACATCATCAATTTCAGGGCTTATGGCAGGAAATTATACAGTTACTATCAATGATAATAACAACTGCATTTCTACTTCGACTGTCTCTTTAACAAATAATTATTTACCTACTCCAAATATTTGCATGGTAACAGTTGATTCACTTTCATTGAATAATATTATTGTTTGGGATAAAACTTCTTATGCTGGAACAAGCATTGATAGTTTTATTATTTATAGAGAAATTACTACCAACAACTATTTACAAATTGGAGCAGTAAAATACGACTCTTTAAGTTTATTTATTGACACAGTAAAAACAAAATATTTTCCCAACACTGGCGACCCAAATGCAGGAACATATCGTTACAAAATTGCTGCGAAGGATACCTGCGGTAATTATTCGGCTTTAAGTCCATATCACAATACCATTTTCATTACAAATAATAGCGGGAATTTTTCTTGGGCGCAACTTTACACTATAGAAGGAAGTTCAAATCCTGTAAGCGCGTATGATTTATTGAGGGATGATAACAGTACTGGAAATTTTCAACCTGTGGCAAGCGTTGCCGGAACTCAACAAAATGTTACCGATCCTGCTTATGCTACTTATCAAACCACTGCATCGTGGCGAGTAAAAACTCAATGGAGTATAATTTGCACGCCTACTATAAAAAATGTTATTCCTTTCAGCAGTTCACTCAATTCATCTAAATCCAATGTATATAAAAATGGCATGGTTGGAATAAATGAAAATTCGGATGGCAGTGATTTTAATATTTTCATTTCTCCAAATCCATCAAATGGAATTTTCACGATTCAATCTCCAAATAAAATTTCAAACATTGAAATCTCAAATCTCATAGGAGAAAAAATATATTCTAGTAAGGTAAATTCTTCTCAAACAGAGATTGATTTAACCAAACAACCGCAAGGAATTTATTTTATCAAAGTAAATTCCGAGAAAGGAACAAGCATTAAAAAATTAATCAAAGAATAAATTTTGTCTTAATTTTGCATTAAAAGAAGCGCAATGAATACTAAAGAAGAAATAATTCAGTTCCTCAGAAACAATAAAAATTTCTTGAGAGAAAAATTTCATCTTACAAAAATCGGTGTATTCGGTTCATTTGCCAGAGGCGACCAAAAACCAAACAGTGATGTTGATATTCTGATTGAACTGGAAGAAGAAGCAAAAAATATTTTCGACCTCGAATATGATTTGCGCGAACTGCTGAAAAAACAATTCAACCGCAATGTAGATATATGCGAAGAAAAATATATTAAATCTTATTTCAAACCCTACATCTTAAGAGACGCAATCTATGTCTGAGCGCGAAATCCCCAACCTCATGCTCATGCTTGAGATGGTTGAAAAAATTCAAAGGCATGTTCAATCCATCAAGTCGCTCGAAGAATTTGAAAAAGATGAAAAAACTTTTGACGCCTGCATGATGGATTTTATCGTGATAGGCGAATTAGTTTGGAAACTATCCGATGAATTTCTTGAAAAACATAATCATGTTGAATGGTATAGAATCCGCGCCTTCCGAAATTTTGCTGCGCATGATTATTTTGGAATTAATCCAAAAAAAGTTTGGGAAATTATTCAAACCAAAATACCCGAACTGAAAACTAATCTCCAAAAGATTATTAACGGATAGCATTCAGAATCTCCTCTGCTTTCTTTTTTAAACGGTACGCCATCACTATTTCTTCTCCTCATACAACCGCACAATCTTTTTCAAATACTCCAACTCTTTTTTCAAATCCGCTATCTCTGTTTTACACGCATCCAATTCCTTTTGCAGTGCAGCATCTTCAATAACTTTTTTGCCGTCATCCTGAATCAAGTCGGAGGACACATAATGCTTAAAAAAATCATAATCCAACGCCTTGCAAACCTTCAGCAAAACATCCGTTTGCATCGTCTGCCGTTCAAAAATGCTTGTAGTTCCAGGCAAAGAATATCCCAAACGCTTCGCAAACTCCGTAGGACTAAGACGCATCTCCTTCATCCTCACCTTAATCATATTCCCGATATGTATATTCTCCTTCTCCATAGCAATAATATATTACTGATTAATCAAAAAGAACTCTCGTATTAGCCAACCTACCTTCTTCGGACTGGACTCTTATTAAAATCCATGCAATTTCAACATCTGAAACCTCAAAGTTAATATTATTCTTACCATAATTAGGTTCTATGTTACCGAAATTAGGTTCTAAATTAGGGAAATTAACATCGTAATTATCAAATTTAGCATCGTAATTACCAAATTTAACATCCGTCTTACAATATCTTCCATCGGAAAGAAGAAAACCTCTATCGGAACACGGAAATCTTCCTTCGGAAAAAAGAAATCCTCTATCAAAACACAGCAACTTCATATCGAAAAGAAAAAATCTTCCATCGTAACAAAGGAATTATCTATCGGAAAACAGAAATCCTTTATCGGAACACACCAATTCATTATCGGAAATAAAAAAACCTCCATCAGAATAGACAGACAAGTAAAAATATTTCCCCTTCTTGCAAACACAAAATGTCAAGCACATGGCGCATGAGCGGAAGAAACCATTATAGTTCTGCATGCGCCAAGAGCTTGCCATTTTCTTACCGTTCGTGCAATCATTGGGACAGCTACTCCAACCTTCTCCACTTTCTCACCTCGACAGTTTCGCATTTTATATCCCGACAGACAAAAAATAAAATAATATTCTCGCAACTTTAAAATATTTCCTCGCGCCTCACTTCCCGACAGTCACTTTCATTTAGACAATCTCGTAATTCTCATCGGACAGACAAGAATCAGCAGGACGTGAACGCCCAGTTGCCAACATCAGGTTTGCGCTATGCGGGCTGACGTTTTAATTTGAAATTTGTATCTTCGTTTTATGTTTGTAATGGCAGACAATTTTGTATTCCAAAATCCCGCACATCGCAAACCTGAAAAACGTTACCCACAATGCAAAAAGACAAACAAAATATTATTAACTTTACAAACATAGAAAGTGCGGTGTCAGCACTATAATCACTGACAACAATAAAATGAAAACTAAAATTTATCTACTGACCTTGGTTACAATTTTTAGTGT
>JACRAM010000073.1 GCA_016213405.1 Bacteroidota bacterium | reverse complement strand
TTTGCAAAAGAAGGTTACTACAGTTTATCGGCAAACTACAAACGATTAAAACTTTATGAAACCGCTGTATGCGTCTAAGCATGTACAGTGGTGTGAGAGGTGGCGAAGTTACTTTGTACCTTCGCTTCCTACTTTAATTAGGGAATGCGCGGGCTTTAGCCCAATTGAATTATTATACAGTCATTATCTCTTTCTCCTTCTGCTCAAGATGCTTGTCCACTTTGGTGCTGTATGAATCCGTGAGTTCCTGAATTTTTGCTTCCGCCTCTTTCACTTCATCCTGCGTAAGGGAGGGCTTGGTAATTTTTTTAACCGCCTCATTTCCTTCCTGGCGCGCTTTACGTATGCTCACTTTGGCGTTCTCTCCTTCCGCTTTTGCTTTCTTCACCAGATCTTTTCTGCGCTCTTCCGTAAGTGCAGGAACATTTATTATCACAGACGTTCCATTATTTCCGGGATTGAAACCAAGATTGGCTGCCTGCACCGCTTTTTGAATCGGCTCGAGCATACTTTTTTCCCATGGCTGAATCATCAGTGTGCGGGCATCAGGAGAATTCACATTTGCCACTTGGTTGAGTGGTGTCATGTTTCCATAATAATCCACGCGGATTCCTTCCAGCATGGATGGATTTGCTCTGCCCGTGCGGACTTTTGAAATTTCGGTTTCAAGATGCGAGATGGCTTTGTCCATCTGCGCTTTGACGGCATCTATTGCGGATTGTGCGTTTGCGTTCATGGGAAATAATTTATGATGCAAATGTAAAAAACAGATGGAGATAAAATAAAAAAGCCGAACTAAAATTTAATTCGGCTTTTCAAAAGAATGGTTAAGCAATGCTAACTTCCACAAGCTTCGCAACTGTCGGGATTATCTAGTGAGCATGAAATTTGCGATAGAGAATCTTTTTCTGCAATTATTATCGGAGATTCTGCATTATAAATAGTTGCGCGGTCAGTTGCGATGGTTTGCTGCTCAACTTCTGCTCCTTCGCTTGCCACTTCAACTGCAACAGCTACCGGCTGTTTGAGTTGTGATTGGTCAACAGTAAACTTGATTGCATCAGCAGCAGATTTTGTTCTGAGATAATACATTCCGGTCTTCAGCCCTTTCTTCCATCCGTAAAAGTGCATGGAAGTAAGTTTCGCGAAGTTGGCATTCTCAATAAATAAATTCAACGACTGCGACTGGCAGATGTAGGCTCCGCGGTCAGATGCCATGTCAATTACTGATTTTTGTTTCACTTCCCAAACTGTTTTGTAAAGCGCTTTGATGTCTTCAGGAATTTCTTCAATGTTCTGCACAGAACCATTTCCGGCAATGATTTTATTTTTCAGGTTATCGTTCCATAATCCGCGCTTCACTAAATCTTTCAAAAGATATTTGTTCACCACTACGAATTCTCCTGACAAAGTTCTGCGCGTGTAAATGTTGGACGTGAACGGCTCAAAGCATTCGTTGTTGCCAAGTATCTGTGAAGTGGAAGCGGTGGGCATGGGGGCAAGAAGTAATGAGTTGCGTACGCCATGTTTTTTTGTTTCAGCTTTCAGTGCTGTCCAGTCCCAGCGAGCAGAAGGAGTTACATCCCACATGTCGTACTGGTAAATTCCTTTTGATACGGGAGAACCTTCGTAGGTTTCATACGCGCCAAATTGTTTTGCCTGTTCTTTGGATTCGGTCATCGCGGCAAAATAGATAGTTTCAAAAATTTCTGTGTTGAGTTTTTTTGCTTCGTCTGATTCAAAAGCCATTTGAAGAAGCAGGAAGGTATCTGCCAGTCCCTGCACGCCTAATCCAATCGGGCGGTGACGCATATTTGATTTTCTTGCTTCCGGAACAGGATAATAATTTTCGTCAATGATGCGGTTGAGATTTTTTGTAGCAGCACGTGTTACTTCGTATAATTTCTGATGATCAAATTCTCCGTTGATGACATATCTTGGCAGAGCAAGCGAAGCAAGATTGCACACCGCCACTTCATCGGCAGAAGTGTATTCAAGAATTTCTGTGCAGAGGTTGGAAGATTTTATTGTTCCAAGGTTTTGCTGATTCGATTTTCGGTTAGCCGCGTCCTTATATAACAGGTATGGATTTCCGGTTTCAATCTGCGCCTGCATGATGGCGTTCCAGAGTTCGCGGGCTTCGATTGTTTTTCTGCCTTTTCCTTCCGCTTCATATCTTTCGTAGAGCGCTTCAAACTTTTCTCCCCAGCAGTCAGAAAGTCCGGGTGCTTCGTTCGGACAGAACAGCGTCCACTTTGCATTTGCTTCCACACGTTTCATGAACAGATCAGAAATCCAGAGCGCTAAAAATAAATCGCGCGCACGTCCTTCTTCCTTTCCTGTATTTTTTCTCAAATCCAAAAAGTCATACACATCAGAATGCCATGGTTCAAGGTAAATTGCAAAACTTCCTTTTCGTTTTCCACCACCTTGGTCGACATATCTTGCTGTATCGTTGAACACACGGAGCATTGGAATAATTCCGTTGGATGTACCGTTTGTTCCGCGAATGTAAGAACCGGTTGAGCGGATATTGTGAATGCTTAAACCGATTCCGCCTGCGCTCTGAGAAATTTTCGCGCACTGCTTGAGCGTATCGTAAATGCCGTCAATACTATCATCCTTCATCGTAAGAAGAAAGCAAGATGACATTTGTGGCTTCGGAGTTCCTGCATTGAAAAGAGTTGGTGTTGCGTGTGTGAACCATCGCTCGCTCATCAGATTATATGTTTCAATCGCAGAGTCAATATCATTTTTGTGAATGCCGACTGCAACGCGCATGAGCATGTGCTGAGGGCGTTCGGCAACCTGTCCGTTCAATTTCAAAAGGTAAGAACGCTCCAGCGTTTTGAATCCGAAATAATCATAGCCGAAATCTCTGTCATAAATAATTGTTGAATCAAGCGCTTCGGAATTTTTCTCAATAATTGCATGGACATCTTCTGCAATGAGCGGAGCTTTTTTTCCTGTCTTCGGATCTACATAATTGTAAAGCAAGTCCATCGTTTTTGAAAACGACTTCTGTGTGTTCTTGTGCAAATTGGAAACCGCAATGCGCGAAGCAAGCTGCGCATACTCGGGGTGAGTAGTAGTGAGCGATGCCGCCACTTCTGCCGCCAGATTATCGAGTGCGGAAGTAGTTACACCATCGTAGATTCCTTCGATTACTTTCATCGCCACTTTGATTGGCTCAACACTCGGATCCAATCCGTAGCAGAGCTTCTGAATGCGCGCTGTGATTTTGTCAAACTTTACCGGCTCTGTCTTTCCATCCCGCTTAATTACGTACATGATTTTTAAAAAGTATTAAGTAGTGAGTATTAAGTATTATGAAGCTAGTTTTTACTAAGTGATTTTTGTAAACCGAATAACATATTCTGAATTTCTTGAATGCTTTTGCTTGTGCTTTTGAAATCATCTTCATGCAGGATATTTAATTTGTTCGCGATAATCAATTGTGTTTCGAGTTCAAAAGACGAGCCTGTTGCAACCCCAAGAAAATGATTGAATTCTCCATCAGTATTTCTTCCGGCTCCCTCGGCAATATTAGAAGGAATGGAAACTAAACAACGATTCATCTGTGATGTCAATCCAAATCTTTCTTCTGAAGGAAATTTTTTAGTGACCTGATACACATCAACCGCGAGGTCAACTGCCTTTTGCCAAACGTTCAACTCCTTAAATTTGTGCATGTGATATCAGTATTAATCAGGGAGTATTAATTATTAAGTGAGGTTTGTCATTTTTAGAAAAACATTCCCTGTACATTGTACATAATACTTCATACATTATACTTGGTTTTTAGAATTCTTCGTCCAGCGAAAAAACATTGTCTTTCTTTTCTCCGCGAACGCCTGCTTTCTGATATTCTGCAACACGCTTCTCAAAAAAGTTTGTCTTGCCCTGCAATGAAATCATTTCCATGAAGTCAAACGGATTCGTTGCGTTGTAAATCTTTTCACAACCGAGCTCGGCAAGCAAACGGTCAGCCACAAATTCAATGTACTGGCACATCATGTCGGCATTCATTCCGATCAGCTTTACCGGAATTGCATCGCGTACAAACTCATGCTCAATAGTTACAGCGCTGGTGATGATTTCAGCTACTCGTTCTTTCGGTAATTGATTTTTCAATTTGGAATAAAGCAAACAAGCGAAATCGCAATGCAAACCTTCATCTCGTGAAATCAATTCATTAGCAAAACTTAATCCCGGCATCAATCCTCTTTTCTTCAGCCAGAAAATAGAACAGAAACTTCCTGAAAAGAAAATTCCTTCTACGGCTGCAAAGGCGATGAGGCGTTCTGCAAAACTTCCGCTGCCGATAAATTTCATTGCCCAGTCTGCTTTTTTGCCTACACATGGAACGGTGTCAACGGCATGGAACAAATAATTTTTGTCTTTCTGATCTTTTATATAGGTATCAATTAAAAGAGAGTAGGTTTCAGAATGAATATTCTCAATCATGATTTGAAAACCGTAAAAACAGCGGGCTTCAGGCCACTGCACTTCACGCATGAAATTCACCGCGAGGTTTTCATTCACTATGCCATCGCTTGCCGCGAAAAAGGCGAGCACATGCTTGATGAAATGTTTCTCATCGTTGTTAAGTTTGTTTTCCCAGTCCTGAAGATCGGGGGAGAGATCAATTTCTTCGGCTGTCCAGAAACTGGCTTCTGCTTTTTTATACATATCCCAAATATCGTTGTGCTGTATGGGAAATAAAACGAATCGGTCTTTGTTTTCCTGCAGGAGTGGTTCTGTGGTGTTGCTCATCGGTGAATTTTTTTATGTTGTATATCTTATTTTTTTCTTCCTGAGGATGAAAAACCCCGAGGTCTTCGGGGTTTTATGAGAAAATATTTTTGTATTTTTTGTTGCTACAAATATTTGAAAAATATTTTTTCATACGGAAATTTTTCAATCAACATTTCAACTTAGTTATGAACATGAAAAGTTTTTTTAATTATTCTGTGAAAAAATTTTGTCGTTTCAGAAAATTATTTAGTTCAACTAATTGTTTAACGCATACATTTTGCCCGGCAGCGATTTTACAGCACCCGAGAATTCGAGATTCAGCAGGAGAGTTGCCGCGCGGCTCATGGATAATCTTGAAGCGAGGCATAAATCGTCTATGTGAATCTTTTCTTTCTCTTTAAGGATGTTTACCAGTGCCTCTTCTTCCTCGGAAAGGTTTGCAAAGAGTTCCGCCTGCATTCGTTTCGGCTTTTTGCTCTCCACATTCCAGTTCAATGCTTTAATAATGTCTTCAGCAGACTGAATCAGCATTGCTTTATTGGCTTTGATGAGCAGATTGCAGCCTTCGGAAGAAATATCGTCCATTCTTCCCGGAACAGCGAACACTTCCCGGTCATATGAGTTGGCGATTTCGGCAGTGATGAGCGCACCGCTTTTATAAGTTGCTTCAATCACAATGGTAGCGTCAGCCATGCCTGCCACAATACGGTTTCTGCGTGGAAAATATTCAGGATTCATTTTCGTGTTGCTCATGAATTCAGTAATCAACCCGCCATTCTCACACATTTTTTCTGCCGTGTTGGTATGTTCAGAAGGATAAAGATTATCCAGCCCGTGTGCGAGAACACCCACAGTAGGTAAATTATTTTTCAGCGCAGAACGATGAGCGGTTATGTCAATCCCGTAGGCAAGTCCGCTAACGATAAGAACGCTGTAAGAAGCAAACGCATCCACAATTTGCTCGCATATCTTTTTCCCGTAGGCAGTGGATTTGCGTGAACCCACGATGCTGATTATTTTATCGGCATTAAGATTTATCCCGTTGGAAGAATTTCCTGCGGGATTCATAGTGCCTTTTGTATAAAGCATCACAGGGGAATCATCACACTGCTTGAGTCTTGCGGGATAATTCACATCCGTAAAAAAAAGGGGGATGATTTCTTTCTTCTCCATGAATTTTATTTCTTCTTCAGATCGGGTCAGAACATCTTTTATCACATCGCTTTTTGAGATAGCTTCGGCAGTCAAACTTCCGATGCCGGGGATTTTTTCCAGTTTGGATTTCTTCTCTTTGAATACCGCTTCCGCGCTTCCGCAATAAGCAATTAAGTTTTTTGCAGTCACATCGCCCACGCCCGGCAGAAGAGTGATACCTATATTATATAGAAGAGGGCTGTTCACGATTTCCTTCTTTGAATCTAATTTTTACTTTTGTATTGATAATTTCTAAAACAGAACAAAAATAACATTATGATTATACGCTTACTCACTCTTTTCATCGCCATATTTCAACTGTCATTTCTTGCAGCGCAGGAAGGAACATTGAAAGGAAGGATAGCGGATGCCAAAACAAAAGAAGGTCTTGGTGGCGTGAGCATTTATGTGGATGGCAAGGGCGTTGCTGTTTCAGATACAGGAGGTAATTATCAAACGCAATGTTCTGCCGGAAGCCATTCTGTGGAATTCAAATTCATCGGGTACAGCACGCTGGTTCATAAAGTGGACATAAAAGAAAATGAAACCATGTGGCTCAACCTTTCTCTTTCAGTGGATGCCACCGAACTGGGCACTATTGTAATTTCTGCCGGAAAGTTTGAGCAGAAACTGGAAGAAGTAACTGTTTCTATGGATGTGATGAAGCAGGCGCTCATTGAGAACAAGAACACTACCAACATGGAAGACCTGATGCAACAATGCCCGGGCGTAAATATTTTAGACGGGCAGGCGAACATCCGGGGAGGCAGCGGTTTCAGTTATGGAGCGGGAACACGCGTGATGGTGCTGGTGGATGATTTGCCGCTTCTCACTGCCGATGCAGGCGATGTGAAATGGAACTTCATTCCCATAGAAAACGTTGAGCAGGTTGAAATCATTAAAGGCGCCTCTTCGGCTTTGTTTGGTTCTTCGGCACTGAACGGAGTGATCAACTTCCGCACTTCTTATCCGAAAGATACCGCCCGCACCAGCGTAAGCATTTCTTCCGGATTTTATGATGAGCCAAAGCGAAGAGAACTTAAATGGTGGGATAAGGATGTTTCACTCGCAGGAGGACCTTTAGTGAAGAATCTTTCCTTTCTGAATTCACAACAGATAAATAATTTGGACCTTATTCTTGGAGGAAATGTATATGAAGATAATGGGTATCGCCAGTTGGAGAAAGAACAACGGATGCGATTCAACTTTAACTCGCGGTATCGTTTTCAAAAAGTGAAAGGGCTTGCAGCCGGCATTAATGAAAATTTTATGGTTACAAATGGCGGGTATTTTATTCTCTGGCAGAGCGGTGACTCTGCGTATTATCCTCAAGGCGGAAGCGTAAGTAATTACCATACCATACGCTCAACAATAGATCCGTTCATTACTTACTTCACTCCGAAGGGACACAGGCATAGTTTAAAAACAAGATATTACCTTGCAACAAACGAGAATAATACCAATCAGGAATCAATATCCAAAGTATGGTTTGGAGAATACCAGTATCAGTTGCATCTGAAAAAAGAGTTGAATATTACCAGCGGGATCACCGGAACTTATTCCGAAGTAATTGCCGATTCGATGTACGGAAATCATTTCAGCAGCAATGTGGGGATTTTTTCCCAGGTGGATAAAAAGTTTGACCGCCTGGTTCTTTCGTTCGGAGCAAGAGGAGAATATTTTAAAGTGGATACGGCTGAAACAAAAACTAATATCATTTTAGGAAAAGATACCTCCATCATTCCCATTCATCCGGTGGCAAGAGCCGGACTGAATTACAGATTGTTTCCTAAAACGCATTTGCGTGCCTCCTTCGGGCAGGGTTATCGCTTTCCGAGCGTGGCAGAAAAATTTATTTCCACACAAGTGAGCGGACTTACTGTTTATCCAAATCCTAAAATACAACCGGAGAAAGGATGGAGCGCAGAAGTGGGAGCCAAGCAGGCATTCAAACTTTCGGGTTTGCGCGGATACGTTGATGTTGCCGGCTTCTGGCAGGAATATGTGAACATGATGGAGTTCACTTTTGATTATTGGGTTCCTCCCGGAACTCCCAATCCGAATGATCCTTATACCAAGCTTATGTATTTCGGAGCCAAGTCGGTCAATGTGGGAAGAGCGCAAATCAAAGGCGCAGAAGTTACCGTGGCGGCAGAAGGAAAAATAGGCAAAGCCACTATCACACTTTTAGGCGGATACACCTATATCAAACCCATTGATTTGGATTACGATTCAACCACCTTGCGGGCATATTATAAAGACAGTCTGGTTGCGGAAAAGAATTTAAAATCAGGCGGCAGTTACAATGGCAATATTCTCAAATACCGCTACGAGCACACAGCAAAAATTGATTTGCAGGTTGATTATAAAAAGTGGAGCGCGGGCATCAGCGTGCGCTACAACAGTTTCATGAAAAACATTGATGCCAGTTTTCAGGATCCATTATTAGTTGATATTTATCCGATTCTCCCTAAAAATTATACCTACATTCTGCCGGGCTTGAAAGAATACCGCCAGGAGCACAACACAGGCGATGTGGTGCTTGACTACCGCATTTCTTACGCCATTGCCAAAGGCGTGAAAACCTCCATGGTGGTGAACAACGCTTTCAACCGCGAATACATGGGGCGCCCGGGCGATGTGCAGCCGCCACGGAGTTTTGCCTTTATGCTGAGTGTGAAGATTTAGAAGGAGCCCCAGCCCTAAAGGGAGAAATACAGGGTGTACGACAAAATGCACCTATCTCAATTCCTCTGCGGTTCTCTGCGTAAATCTCCGCGCTCTCTGCGGTTACTGTATTTTTTAACAGCCTTTACCGCAGAGTTCGCAAAGAAACAGCCCGCAGAGAACGCTGAGAAGT
>JACRAM010000072.1 GCA_016213405.1 Bacteroidota bacterium | reverse complement strand
TTGCAAAAGAAGGTTACTACAGTTTATCGGCAAACTACAAACGATTAAAACTTTATGAAACCGCTGTATGCGTCTAAGCATGTACAGTGGTGTGAGAGGTGGCGAAGTTACTTTGTACCTTCGCTTCCTACTTTAATTATCTGTGAAATTAATGGCGTATAAATTACATACCAAACAAAAAAAACTTCTGGCGGATACCTATACGCCTGTTGGTATTTACCTGAAGCTCCGGGATAAATTTCAGAATTGCCTTTTGCTCGAGAGTTCGGATTATCACGGAAACGAGAACAGCTATTCTTTTATATGCTGCGAGCCGATTGCTACCTTCAAGGTGCAGAATGATCTTATCCATCTTTCCTTTCCCGATAAAAAAACCGATTTGGTAAAAGTTGAAAAGCAATTTCAGGTTTCTGATTCTTTGAAAGAATTCTCTGAAAAATTTGAAGTTGATAAATCGGATTCTAAATTTTCTGTCAACGGTTTGTTCGGCTACACTACTTATGATTCGGTCAGATATTTTGAAGATGTGAAACTAAATCTAACTAAGAATACAGAGAAGGAAATCCCCGACATGATGTATTCAGTATATCGGTTTGTAATTGCAATTAATCATTTCAAGGAAGAATTGTATTTGTTTGAAAACACTTTGGAAGGGGAAAAATCTGATATTGATTCCATTGAAACCATTATCAATAACCGGAGTGTCGCTCAATTTGAATTCATGTCGGAAGGAAACGAAAATTCTAACCTGACCGATTCAGAATACACGGCAATGATTCACAAAGGAAAGGAAGAATGCAAAAAAGGAAATTTGTTCCAGATTGTTTTGTCGCGAGAGTTCATGCAGAAGTTCAGAGGCGATGAGTTTAATGTGTATCGTGCACTCCGCTCGATCAATCCTTCGCCTTATCTTTTTTATTTTGATTACGGAAGCTTCCGAATCTTCGGCTCATCGCCTGAGGCGCAGCTGGTTGTAAAAAATAATGTAGCGCAGATACACCCCATTGCGGGAACTTTTCGCAGAACTGGGGATGATAAAATAGATAATGAATTGGCAGAAAAACTAAAGCAGGATAAAAAAGAAACTTCTGAGCATGTGATGTTGGTTGACCTTGCAAGAAATGATCTGAGCCGCAATTGCTCCGATGTGAAAGTGGAAGTGTTTGCTGAAACTCAATTTTATTCTCATGTTATCCATTTGGTTTCAAAAGTGACAGGGAAATTGAAGAGGTCAAACTCGCTTCGTGTTTTTGCTGATACATTTCCAGCAGGAACGCTAAGCGGTGCTCCAAAAGTAAAAGCGATGCTGATAATTGATTCCTGTGAGAACGATTCACGTGGATATTACGGAGGCGCTATCGGTTTTATCGGCTTCAACGGAGATTTCAATCATGCCATCATCATCCGTTCGTTCCTGAGTAAGAACAATAAATTATTTTACCGCGCAGGAGCGGGAGTAGTCATAGCATCCAAAGAAGAAAATGAATTGCAGGAAGTGAATAATAAACTGACAGCGCTAAAACAGGCAGTAATAATGGCAGAAAAAATATAAATGCTGTCATTCCGAACACAGTGAGGAATCTCACGATGAGATTCTTCGCTTCGCTAAGAATGACAAATCAAACAATATGAATATTCTGGTTTTTGATAATTACGATTCGTTTACTTACAATCTTGTTCAGTATCTTGAGCAGTGCGGTGCTGCTGTTGATGTTTTTCGCAACGATAAAATTTCTTTAAAGGAAATTGGCAAGTACGATAAAATTCTTCTCTCGCCAGGACCTGGTTTGCCAAGCGAAGCAGGACTTTTAATGGAAGTGATAAAAGAATATGCTCCGAAGAAAAGCATTCTTGGAGTTTGTCTTGGGCAGCAGGCAATCGGTGTGGTTTTCGGAGGTAAATTGAAAAATCTTGATTCGGTTTATCACGGCTTGGCAACTGAAATGGAAATTGTGAAAGAAGATATTTTATTTAAAGGGCTTCCGAAAAAATTCAAAGCAGGACGCTATCATTCCTGGGTGGTGGATGAGAAAAATTTCCCTGCTGAACTTGAAGTGACATGCAAGGATGAAAACGGATTAGTGATGGGGCTTCGTCATAAAAAATTTGATGTGCGCGGAGTGCAGTTTCATCCAGAAAGCGTTTTAACCGAACACGGACAGGATATAATCTCAAACTGGGTGCAAGGATGAAAGAAGTATTAAACATATTATTTGAACACAAAATTCTTTCGCGCGAGCAAGCGAAACAAATTTTAATTGGCATTGGTAAGAGCGAATACAACTTGAGCAGTGTGGCGGCATTCATGTCGGTGTACCTGATGCGCAATATTTCTGTGGAGGAGCTGGCTGGATTCCGAGATGCATTGCTTGAACTTTGCCTTCCTGTTCAATTTGATACGAACGAAACGATTGATATTGTGGGAACGGGCGGTGACGGAAAAAATACCTTTAATATTTCCACGCTGTCTTGTTTTGTTGTGGCGGGAGCTGGAATAAAAGTTACCAAGCACGGAAATTACGGAGTGAGTTCGGTGAGCGGTTCATCCAACTTGCTGGAAAAGATCGGAATAAAGTTTACGAATAACGTTTCGCTTCTTAATAAACAAGTCAACGATGCCGGAGTATGTTTCATGCACGCACCGCTGTTTCATCCTGCTATGAAAACAGTAGCACCTGCCCGCAAGGAACTTGGTGTTCGAACTTTTTTTAATCTTCTTGGACCTATAGTAAATCCCTGCCGTCCGAAATACATGCTAGTTGGCACTTATAATCTTGAAATTATGCGTTTGTATAATTATCTCTTGCAGGAAACATCACATGAATATTCCATCATACATTCGTTTGATGGTTATGATGAGATTTCATTAACAGGAAATTTCAAAATAATCTCAAGAAACACAGAACAAATTATTGAACCAGATCAATTGGGAATGAATGCCGTCAGAGAAGGAGATCTGTTTGGCGGAAACAATATCGATGAGGCTGCGCAGTTGTTTTTGAAGATTCTTAACGGAGATGGAACCAAAGCACAGAACGAAGTTGTAATTGCGAATGCGGCAATAGCGATTAATTGCGTTATGAAGAATATATCTTTGATTGATTGCATTGCGAAAGCAAAAGAATCCCTTGAAAGTAAAAACGCATTGTCAGTATATAAAAAACTAACCAGTATTAATTAATTAACCAATGAACATCCTTGAAAAAATAGTAGCACACAAAAAGAAAGAAGTGGAAGATAGAAAATCTTTTTTTTCTGTTGTGGAATTAGAGAAGTCGGCTTATTTTACTTATCCTGTTGTATCGTTGAAAAAAGCATTGCTCAATGATGAAAAAACAGGAATCATAGCTGAGTACAAACGCACGTCTCCTTCAAAAGGAATTATTAATAAAGAAGTGCTTGTTGAGCAAACAACTTCTGGTTATGCAAAAGCGGGCGCAAGCGCGTTGAGTATTTTAACTGATACAGAATTTTTCGGAGGAAAGAATGAAGATATAATCTCAGCAAGGAAACAAAATAATATTCCTATTCTCCGAAAAGATTTTATCGTGGATGAATACCAGATCATTGAAGCAAAATCAATTGGTGCAGATGTTATCCTTCTTTTGGCAAATGTATTATCGGCAATGGAAATAAAACAGTTTGCGACTACTGCTAAATTTCTTGGCATGGAAGTGTTGTTGGAAATAAGGAATAAGTCCGAACTGAAATCAGTGAATGTGCTGGTGGATTGTATAGGAGTGAATAACCGCAATCTGAGTGATTTTTCTGTAAACGTAAATCAATCATTTCTCCTTGCTGAATCTATTCCTAAGGATTTCATTAAAGTTTCTGAAAGCGGAATTGATTCGGCAAAAACAGTTCATGAACTGAAGAAAGTTGGTTTTAAAGGATTTCTTATAGGAGAAACCTTCATGAAAGATAAAAATCCTGAGATAGCTTGTGCAAATTTTATCAAAGAAGTAAAAGAATACAAATGAAGCTCAAAATCTGTGGAATGAAATATGCCGATAATATCAGGGATGTTGCAAACTTATCTCCTGACTTCATGGGATTTATTTTTTATCCAAAGTCAAAACGATTTGTCGGAGAAGATTTTACGATGCCTGAGATGTTATCCAAAATAAAAAAAGTAGGCGTGTTTGTAAATGATTCGATTGAAAACATTTTTGAGCAAGTAAAGAAACACAGTCTTGACTTTGTTCAATTGCATGGAGATGAATCGCCTGAACAAACTTCAAAAGTTTTTAAAACTTTTGAAATTTTGGATGTTAGAGTAATCAAAGCATTTGGCATTGATGATCAATTTGATTTTTCTATTTTGATGGAATATGAAAATTGCTGCGACTATTTTCTCTTTGACACTAAGTCGAATGAATATGGTGGCAGCGGAAATAGGTTTGATAGAAATATTTTGAAGTACTATAAATTATCAAAACCCTATTTTCTCAGCGGTGGAATTGATTCTATAAATGTTGGCGAACTCTGCCCTTTTGCAATTGATGTGAATTCAAAATTTGAAATAGAGCCAGGGCTAAAAGACAGCAATAAATTAAAAATATTGAAAGATGAGCTATCAGGTAAATGAAAAGGGCTGCTACGGCAGTTTTGGAGGAGCCTACATTCCCGAAATGCTTTTCCCGAATGTGGAAGAGCTCAGGGAGAATTATCTCAAAATAATTTCTTCGGATAAGTTTCAAACAGAGTTTCAGGACTTACTTCGTAATTACGCTGGCAGACCGACTCCTTTATATTTTGCAAAACGTTTATCAGAACGATACAAAACAAATATCTTTCTCAAACGGGAAGACTTACTTCATACAGGCGCACACAAAATAAATAATACTCTTGGGCAGATTTTAATAGCAAAACATCTAGGCAAAACCAGAATCATTGCTGAAACAGGAGCGGGGCAGCACGGTGTTGCGACTGCTACTGTATGTGCGCTGAAGGGATTAGAATGCATTGTTTATATGGGCGAAGTTGATATTGAAAGGCAAGCGCCTAACGTAGCGCGCATGAAAATGCTCGGAGCAAAAGTTGTTCCTGCAAAAAGCGGAAGTAAAACGTTGAAAGATGCCACCAACGAAGCCATCCGCGACTGGATAAATAACCCTGTTGATACGCATTATATAATCGGTTCTGTGGTTGGACCACATCCATATCCGGATATGGTGGCGCGTTTTCAAAGTGTGATTTCAAAAGAGATAAAGGAGCAGTTGAAAAAAAATCCTGATTATGTGATTGCATGCGTTGGCGGAGGAAGCAATGCGGCCGGTGCGTTTTATAATTTTCTTGACGATGAAAAAGTAAAACTGATTGCGGTGGAAGCGGCTGGAAAAGGAATCAACAGCGGACATTCTGCTGCTACAATGGTTTTAGGAAAGCCGGGAATCATTCACGGAAGCAAAACAATGCTGATGCAAACGGATGATGGACAGATCATCGAGCCGTATTCCATTTCTGCAGGTTTGGATTATCCCGGTGTGGGACCAATTCACGCGAATCTCTTTAAGACCGGAAGATCAAAATTTGTTTCGGCAACGGATGATGAAGCGTTACAGGCTGCCTATCTTCTTGCGAAATTAGAAGGTATCATTCCCGCACTTGAAAGTGCGCATGCCCTCGCACATTTAGAAAAATTGAATGCAAAAGAAAATGAAACGGTTGTTGTGAATCTTTCAGGAAGAGGAGATAAGGATATGGCAATCTACATTAAGAACATGAATAACCCATCCCCAACCCTTCCCAATGGCGCCAATACGCGCCATGGAGCAAGGCGCCAAGGGAAGGGAGAAAATTAAAACACTTGCAAAAAAATAAAATCACTGAATTGTTTTCTCTCCCCCTTGTGGGGAGCAGGAGGGGGCTGCTTTCCATTTATTTTACAGCAGGATTTCCTAATCTTGAAGACACGAATATTATTTTGGAGGAACTTGTTCAATCAGGAGCAGATATGATTGAAATTGGAATACCCTTTTCTGACCCGCTTGCTGACGGACCTGTCATTCAACATTCAAATGAAGTGGCGCTGAAGAACGGAATGACGCTTAAGTTGCTTTTCGAGCAACTTGAAAAGTCAAAAGTCAAAAGTCAAAAGTCAAAAGTGCCAATGATTCTTATGGGGTATCTTAATCCTGTATTGCAATTCGGTGTGGAGAATTTCTGCAAGCGTGCAAGTGAAGTTGGAATCAGCGGAGTGATTTTGCCCGATTTGCCCATGGATGAATATCTGAGTGATTATAAACCCATTTTTCAAAAATACAATCTTTCAACTATTTTTCTCATTACTCCTCATACATCAGAAAAAAGAATCAGAATGATTGATGACAATTCGGATGGATTTATTTACATGGTTTCATCTTCAAGCACAACGGGATGCCCATCCCCCCGATGCTCTGATTGGGGCAAGCCAACCCTTCCCGATGGCGCCAATACGCGCCATGGAGCAAGGCGCCAAGGGAAGGGGGCAGAAACATTGAAATATTTCTCACGCATTAAAAACATGAATCTCAAAAATCCTTTGATGATTGGTTTCGGAATTTCAGACAGGCAAAGTTTTTCAACAGCATGCCAATACGCCCATGGAGCCATCATTGGTTCCGCCTTCATTAAGCATCTGGAGAATGGGGGAGAAGCGGGGAAATTTGTTTCGCAAATCCGGTAATGTTTCTTACGTATTCAAAAAACCCACCCCAAAAATAAATTTTGCCCGTTCAAAATCTTGTTTACATTTGCTATGTAATCAAAAAGAACATACCCCGCCCTAGTTAAAAAAAGATAATGTATGTAATACGCTCCCAATCGCTCCCACTGCCCTTTATTGAGAAGTTACCTCTCTCTCTCTCTTTCTCGTATTTATTAGAAGCAAAAAAAAATTTCGCGGTGGCGCGCTTCGCGCCATGCGAAATTTTTTCTGCCATAGTTCAGTCCTCCTCTATGGCAGTGGAGGCATCCTCTGTGGCAGTGGAGTCCTCCTCTATGGCAGTGGAGGCATCCTCTATGGCAGTGGAGGCATCCTCTGTGGCAGTGGAGGCATCCTCTGTGGCAGTGGAGTCCTCCTCTATGGCAGTGGAGTCCTCCTCTATGGCAGTGGAGTCCTCCTCTATGGCAGTGGAGGCATCCTCTGTGGCAGTGGAGGCATCCTCTATGGCAGTGGAGTCCTCCTCTATGGCAGTGGAGGCATCCTCTGTGGCAGTGGAGGCATCCTCTATGGCAGTGGAGGCATCCTCTATGGCAGAAACATGCGAAATTTTAACAATTCATAAATAAACAACTAAAACCAACCAAAATGGCAAAAGGAAAGTATTATCCGACTGAGGACGAAAAAATCAGGCAATTTTTAAAAAACCTGAATCTTAAACTGCCCTCCTATGCATCCACCTTCGGGCTTACGGCTGCTCAATTGGCATCGGTGAATGCCGATTATCTGAATTTTGATTACTGGTTAGACCAGTCCAACCTGTTCCTCACCGAAAAAGAAGAACGGGTGAGTTACAAAAACCTGTTGCATGACGGACCTTTGGGCACTCCATCCAGCCCTGCTCCGGTTGTGCCTGCGGTGGCTGCGCCTCCTGCCGGCATACTGCCGGGCATTGAGCCGCGCACGCGCGAAATAGTGCAGCAGATAAAAAACCATCCTAACTACACCGATACCATCGGCAAGGATTTAGGAATTATCGGAGACGAGCAAAGCGTTCAGAAATCTGCCCTCAAGCCGCTGATCAAATTAGTGCAAACAGCAGGTGGC